>CALJLC010000264.1 GCA_937982605.1 uncultured Gemmatimonadales bacterium
CGGAGCCGTCTACATCCGGACCTTCGATCTCGGCGGGGACAAGTTCCCGATGTTCCTCCACATGCCGCAGGAGGAGAACCCGTTCCTCGGCTGGCGGGCCATCCGGGTCTGCCTCGACGAACCGGAGCTCTTCCGCACGCAGCTCCGCGGCCTCCTGCGCGCGACGGCGCACGGTGACGTGCGCCTCATGCTCCCCCTCGTCAACGACGTCGAGGAGATCCGCCAGGTACGGGCGCTGCTCGTGGAGGAGGAGGCGGCGCTCACCCGGGAGGGGATTCCGTACAACGCGGGCTACAAGCTCGGCGTGATGATCGAGACGCCGGCCGCGGCGCTCGACGCGGCGGAGCTCGCCCGCTTCTCCGACTTCTTCTCGATCGGCACCAACGACCTCGTCCAGTACACGCTGGCGGTCGATCGCACCAACGCCCGCATCGCGCGCCTCTACAACCCGTTCCACCCCGCCGTCGTGCGCCAGCTCCACCAGGTGGCCCGCGTCGGGCGGGCGGCCGGCATCGAGGTCAGCGTCTGCGGCGAGATGGCCGCCAACCCGCTCGGAGCCTTCCTCATGCTGGGCCTGGACATCACCGCGCTCTCGGTGGCGTGGCCCTCGCTCCCGGAGATCAAGAAGCTCGTGCGGGACGTCCGCATGGAGGACGCTCGAACGGCCGCCAAGCGGGCGCTCTCCGCGGCCACGGGTCAGGAGGTCGTGGAGGCCCTCGTCGAGGGACTTCGGGGTGCCGTGGACATCAAGGCTTTCGCGGGTCGCTGGAGCTTGTCGCTCCCCGAGTGATTGGGTAGCCTTCGGCCGCTTTTCTGCCCCTGAGAACCGCACCGCGGGAGTCTCGCGTGAGCACCACGCTCTTCACCTCCGAGTCCGTCACGGAGGGCCACCCGGACAAGATCGCCGACCAGATCTCCGACGCAGTCCTGGATCACATGCTGGCCCAGGACCCCGGGTCCAGGGTGGCGTGCGAGACCTTCGTCACCACGGGCCTGGCCCTCGTGGCCGGCGAGGTGACGACCAAAGGCTACGTCCACCTTCCCGACATCGTTCGCGGGACGCTGCAGAGGATCGGCTACACGAACGCGGCGTTCGGCCTCGACGGCCACACCTGCGCGGTGCTCACGGCGCTCGATCAGCAGTCTCCCGACATCGCGATGGGTGTGGACACCGGCGGGGCGGGCGACCAGGGAATGATGTTCGGCTACGCATCGGACGAGACGCCCGAGCTCATGCCGGCCACGATCCAATACGCGCACGCCCTGACCCGGCAGCTCGCCCACGTGCGCAAGAGCGGGGAGCTGCCGTGGGTGCGCCCGGACGGCAAGGCGCAGGTCACGATCGAGTACGACGGAGACCGGCCCGTCCGGGTCCACACGGTCGTCGTGAGCACGCAGCACGATCCGGACATCCGCCAGGACGATCTGGTCGAGCAGGTCGCGCAGAAGGTCGTGCGGCCGGCGCTCCCCTCGGAGCTCTACGACTCCGACGACTGCATCCTGCACATCAACCCCACCGGCCGCTTCGTCATCGGCGGCCCGCACGGTGACGCCGGTCTGACCGGGCGGAAGATCATCGTCGACACCTACGGTGGCGTGGGCCGGCACGGCGGTGGGGCGTTCTCCGGCAAGGACGCCACCAAGGTCGACCGTTCCGCGGCGTACGCGGCGCGCTGGGCGGCCAAGAACGTCGTCGCCGCGGGACTCGCGCGGCGGTGCGAGATCCAGCTCGCCTACGCCATCGGCGTCGTGGAGCCGGTATCGATCCACGTGCAGTCCTTCGGGACGGGCACGGTCCCCGATGCCGAGATCTCCCGTGCCGTCGGCGAGGTGTTCGACTTCCGCCCCAAGTCGATCATCGACACCCTCGGATTGAAGAACCCGATCTTCACCCCGACCGCGGCGTACGGCCACTTCGGGCGTGAGCCCGAGAGGCGCGCTCCCGACGCGGGTGGTGACGAGGCTCAGTTCTTCCCGTGGGAGCTCACCGACCGCGCCGACGACCTGAAGACGGCGGCGGGCGCCTGAGGCGACGACCCGGTGGCCCGAACCCGCGCGCGCCTTCGGAGTACTGGAGAAGCCGGAGGGCGTGAGACGCCGCGTGCTCCGACCGTTCCCGCATTCCGAGGTCGTGCGCAAGTGCTCGTCGAGGTCCGGGTCCAGAGCCTGGCGCTGGATCGAACCACCAACACCCCCGTCGTCATCCTCCAGGAGGTCGACGGCGAGCGCGTCCTGCCCATCTGGATCGGACCGGGTGAGGCCAGCGCCATCGCGATGCAGCTCGCGGAGATGGAGTTCTCCCGTCCGCTGACGCACGACCTCCTCTGCTCCGTCCTGAAGAGCCTCGGCGGCGCGGTGCGCAAGGTGATCATCACGCGGGTCGAGAAGAGCACCTACTACGCCGAGCTGATCGTCCAGCGTAACGGCGATCTCTTCTCGCTCGATGCGCGGCCGTCGGACTCGATCGCCGTCGCGCTCCGTTCGGACGCGCGCATCTACGCGGAGGACGATCTGCTCGAGGTCGCGTCGATCGAGCTCGCCGACGACGAGGCGGTCAGCGAGCTGACCGAGGAACGACTCGAGCCGATCGACCCCGACCTGTCCATGGATGCGGAAAAGCTGCGGGAGCACCTGCGGGGTCTGAACCCCGAGGACTTTGGCCGCTTCACGCCCTGAGCAGCAGAGGGCGCTCCTCGCCGCGGCGCTCATCTCGGCCGCGCTGACCACGCCGGGGCACGCGACGGCCCAGGACACCACGACGGGAGACCGCGATCCGGCCGCGCTCGGTGGGACCGTCTACGTGGGCGAGGCGCTCATGACCGATGGCACGGTCGTGCTCCACCACCTCACGGAGGGGGCTCCGGGCACGCTCGACTCGGTCGACATCGGACAGGACGGGACCTTCCGCTTCGAGCTGCCGTGGGCGCCGGATCCGGCGCGCGGCGACGTCTACTTCGCTTCGGTCCGGCATCACGGCGTGCTGTACTTCGGGCAGGCCATCACCCAGGCGGCCCAGCTCGACTCGGCGTACACGGTCACCGCGTACGACACGCTGCTCGCCCCGGCGCGGGGCATGGCCGTGCCTCTGCGCTCACGCAGCGTCTTCCTGGAGCCGGACAGCGCGGGAACGTGGCGCGTCACCGACATCTTCCAGCTCTTCAACGACCGGGATCGCACGCTCGTCACGCGCGAGGGGGGCTACGTCTGGGCGCATCCGCTGCCTTCGGCCGCCACCGACGTGGTGGCCGGGGAGGGCGAGCTCTCCTTCGCTGCGGCGGAGTACGAGGAGGGCCGACTCGTCGTGCGGGCCGCGATCCCGCCCGGTGAGCGCCTCTTCGTCGTGCGGTACCGGCTCCCCGACGTCGAGGTCGAGATCCCCAACGTCGGACCCGCCGGGGCTTTCGACCTCCTGGTGAGGGAGCCGGCGCCGCCGGTGACGGTGTCGGAGCTCGAGCTGCGGGACCGGATCGAGCTCGAGGCGGGCTCTACGTACATCCGTTTCACCGGCGTCGACGTCGTGGCGCCTTCCCTTACCGTCGCACGGGGCGAGCGACCCTCGCCCCCGCGCGTGGAGTGGGTGGCTCTCCTCCTCGCGATCGTGCTGGGCGGCGCGGGGCTCTACGTGCTCCGGCCCCGACCGACGCCGGTGGGCGCGGGTGGCTCGGCCGCGGTCGTCGACGAGGACCGGCCACGGCGGGCTGCTCCGCCGTCGGTGGAGCGCGAAGCGCTGCTCCACCAGATCGCCCGTCTCGACGAGGACTTCGCGTCGGGACCGCGGGGTGCCGAAGAGCGCGTCGAATATGAGCGTCGCCGCTCCGCGCTCCTGCGGCGCGTCCGGGCGCTCTGACCCGTGGCGCCGGTCCGGACGCCCGCCATCCTGCTGCGGGCGCACGACTACGGCGATTCGAGCCGGATCCTGCGCTTCTACACGCGTGACCACGGGCTCGTCAGCGTAGTCGCGCGCGGCGTGAGGGGCCGGAGCGGGAAGGGGACCACCACGCTGGCGAGCTTCGCCACCGGGGAGCTCACGGTCTACGTGAAGGCGCACCGGGAGCTGCACACGATGAAAGACTTCGAGTGCACACGGCTCCGGGACGGGCTCGCCGGCCAGGTCCTCCGGTTCGGCGGCGCCTCGGCCGCCGCAGCGGGCGTGCTGGCCCGCGCCCAGCCGGAGCGGCAGGCGGGTGTCTTCGACGCGCTCGAGCGCGCGTTCGACGCCCTCGTCGAAGTCGAGCCCGAGCGGCTGCCCGGCGCGGTCCTCGCCTCGCTGTGGGCCATCACCGAGTCCTTCGGCTTCGCGCCGCAGCTCGATCCCTGCGTCCGATGCCACACGCCCCTCGACCCCGGGGAGGTGGGCCGCTTCGACTTCCAGGCCGGAGGCGTCCGCTGCGCGTCGTGCGCGGTCGATGCCGCCGGCCCCCGCATCGGGCCGATCGCGCGCGGCCAGCTGGCCAGCCTCCTGGAGGGGGTGGCGCCCGAGGATCTCACCCACCCACGACGTCACCTGGCGCTGGTCTCCGACTTCATCGGCTTCCACGTCGTGACCCGGCCGCTCAAGTCCCTGCGCTTTCTGGGGAGCCTGATGCCCGCCGATCCGGAGCACGACGATGCGTAGCCTGATCCTCGGCACCGCGGGCCACATCGACCACGGCAAGACCGCGCTGGTCCGTGCGCTCACCGGCACGGACACGGATCGCCTGAAGGAAGAGAAGGCACGCGGCATCACGATCGAGCTGGGCTTCGCCGAGCTGCCTCTGGGCGACGACCTCCGCTTCGGTGTCGTCGACGTGCCGGGTCACGAGGCCTTCGTACGCGCGATGGTGGCCGGCGCCGCGGGCATGGACGTCGTCGTGCTGGTGGTGGCCGCCGACGAGGGCGTGATGCCACAGACGCGGGAGCACCTGGCCATCGTCGAGCTGCTCGGCGTCCCCGAGCTCGTCGTGGCCATCTCCAAGTGCGACACCGTCGACGAGGAGTGGCTCGAGCTGGTGGAGGCCGACGTCGACGACGTGCTGCGCGAAAGCCCGTGGGCCGGAGCGCCTCGCGTCCGCACCTCGGCCGCCGCCCCGAGCGGCCTCGACGAGCTCCGCGCCGAGCTCGCGCGGGCGGGTCGACGGGCGCAGAGGGCCGCCGAGGACGACCTCGCGCGCCTGCCGCTCGACCGGGTCTTCACGATCCAGGGCACGGGCACGGTCGTCACGGGCACGTTGTGGACGGGTGCGCTCGGCGCCGGGGAGACGGTGCGGATCCTGCCTCGGGAGCTGAAGGCGCGCGTCCGCGGGGTGCAGGTCCACGGCCGCGCCTCGGAGCGCGCCGTGGCGGGGGACCGCACGGCCGTGGCGCTGACCGGTGAAGGGAGCGATCGCGAGCTCCTGGTCCGGGGCGCGACCCTCGTCTCGAGCGACGCCTGGCGGCCCACCTGGATGCTCACCGCCAGGGTCCGGCTGCTGCCGGATACGACGTGGAGCGTGGCGCACAATCAGCGGGTGCGGGTCCACCTCGGCACCGCCGAGGTCCTGGCCCGGGTGGCCCTCCTGGAGGAGGAGGCGATCGGTCCGGGCGGAGCCGGCTGGGCGCAGCTGCGCCTCGAAGAGCCGGTCGTGGCGCGTGGCGGGGACCGCCTGGTGCTCCGCTCGTACTCGCCGGTGACCACTATCGGGGGCGGCGTCGTCGCGGAGGCGGTTCCGCCGAAGCGGCATCGCCTCACGGCCGACGATCGGGTTCGGCTCCGGACCGCGCTGGAGGGAGAGGACGCCGCCCGGCTCGGCGCCGTCCTCGACCTGGCGGGCTGGGAGGGCTCGGCACGCGTCGAGCTTCCCGTGCTGACCGGGCTGACCCCGTCCGAAGCCGACGCGGCGCTGGAACGACTCGCCGCCGCATCCGAGATCCTCGTCTCGGCCGGCCGGGCGTTCGGCCCGGAGGTCTCGGCGGAAGCTCGGCGTCGGGTCCGCGAGGTCGTGGCCGGCGCGGAGCAGGACGACCCGCTGCGGCCGGCCGTGCCCATGGCGCTGGTCCGGTCCGCATTCCCCGAGTGGGCCCACGTCGACGCCCCGGACGCGGCGATCGCGGCCCTGGTGGCCGACGGCGGGCTCGAGGCCGCGGAGGGCGGGGTGCGTACGCCGGGCTTCGAGGTCACGATGTCGACCGACCAGGAGAGGGCGGCGGCGGAGCTCATGGCCGCGCTCGGGGGCGGGGGGCTCGCCGCGCCCATGCTCGACGAGCTTCCGGACGGGCTCCGCGGCCGTCAG
>CALJLC010000265.1 GCA_937982605.1 uncultured Gemmatimonadales bacterium
TCTCAGGGCCCTCGCGATGGTGAGCCGCGGCCGCTATACCGACGGGTCCGACGACCTGGTCGCCGACGCGATCCCGTCGGGCGCTTGCGCGGGCGAGGGCGAAAGGGGGGACGCCGTCGCCGACGACCGGCACCCCGCCGGGGCCATGGGCCACGACGACGACACACCCGACCTCGACGACTACGTCGGCGGGTACTCGGCGCAGCCGTGGGGCTCGGAGTCGGCGGTGGTCCGCTGGAAGGGCGGCCTCGCCACGCTCTCCCTGCCGACGAACGACCCGGCCGGCGCCCTCACGCGACTCGGCCACGACGACGGCGACGTCTTCTACGTGATCCGTTCCGACGGCGAGCGCGGCCACGACGTCGTCTTCCACCGCGACGCATCGGGCCGCGTCGTGAGCTACAGCCAGCACGGCAACCACTCCCCACGCATCCGCTAGGAGATCGAGAGATGTCGCTCCGGATCACCCTTCGTGCCTCGGCAGCAGCCCTCACCGGCGCGCTCGTGGCGGGCCTCGCGGCCACGACCGCGATCGCGCCCCGCCCGGCGTCGGCCCAGGACGTCTCCACGGACCGGCTCGGACAGATGGCGTGGCGCCACATCGGACCCGTCGGCAACCGGGTGACGTCGGTCAGCGGCGTCATCGGGGACCGCTTCACCTACTACGCGGGAGCGGCGTCCGGTGGGCTCTGGAAGACCGAGGACAGCGGCATCAACTGGCGGCCGATCTTCGACGACTATCCGGTCCACGCCATCGGGGAGGTGGCCGTGGCGGACTCCGACCCCAACATCGTCTGGGTCGGCACCGGGGAGCCCTTCCTCCGCTCGAACGTCTCGATCGGTAACGGCGTCTGGAAGTCGACCGACGCGGGCGAGAGCTGGACGCACATGGGCCTCGACGACACCGGGCGTATCAGCCGCATCATCGTGCACCCCACCGACCCCGACATCGTCTACGTCGCGTCGGTCGGGCACGGCTACGCGCCGCAGCGCGACCGGGGGATCTTCCGCACCATGGACGGCGGCGAGACGTGGGAGCACGTCCTCTTCGTCGACGAGGAGACCGGCGCGAGCGACCTCGTCATGGACCCGAACAACCCGCGCATCCTCTTCGCGGGGACGTGGCAGATCGCGCTGCGCACCTGGACGCGGACTTCGGGCGGTCCCGGCTCGGCCATCTGGATGTCGCGCGACGCGGGCTCGACGTGGACGCGCCTCGAGGGCAACGGCCTCCCCACGCGTGAGATCGGCAAGATCGCGCTCTGCATGAGCGCCGACGACTCCCGCCGCATCTACGCGCTCATCGAGACCGGAGACGGCGTGCCCTGGGAGGGCGGCGACACCGACGGCGGCGAGCTCTGGCGCTCCGACGACGGCGGGCACACGTGGGCGCTCACCAGCTACGACCGCGACCTCGCCGGCCGCACCGCGTACTACACGCGCTGCGAGGTGGCTCCGGACAACCGGAACGAAGCGTACTTCATCGCGGCCGCGTACTCGACCACGCTCGACGGCGGTCTGACCTCGACGGCGGCCGGCTTCCTCCAGGGGCCGAACTGGGACCACCACGACATGTGGATCGACCCGACGAACCCCGACCGTCAGGTCGTGGCGGGAGACGGCGGCGTCTCCTTCTCGGAGAACCGGGGCGCCACCTGGTACCGGCAGCAGCTCCCGATCGCGCAGATGTACCACGTGACGGTGGACAACGCGATTCCGTACAACGTCATGGGCAACCGGCAGGACGGCCCCTCGGCGCGCGGCCCTTCGAACGCGCGGGCCGGCGGCCTCTTCGGCGGCGGGCTCATCCCCCGCGGACTCTGGCACACGGACGGCGGCGGCGAGAGCGGCTTCGCCACGCCGGACCCGACCGACCCGAACATCGTCTGGTCGAGCGCCTCGGGTGCCGGGGCGGGTGGTGGCATCGTCGTGCGCTGGAACGCGACCAACCAGCAGTATCGCGAGGTCGAGGTCTGGCCCGAGACGACGATCGGCCATCCGGCGGACAGCGTCCGCTACCGCTTCCAGTGGACCTTCCCGCTCCTCATCTCGCCGCACGACAACGAGACGATCTACGTGACCAGCCAGGTCGTGCACCGGACCCGCAACGGCGGGCAGAGCTGGGACGTGATCAGCCCGGATCTCACGACGAACGACCGCTCGAAGATGGGCATCAGCGGCGGGCTCACTCCGGACAACATCGGCGTCGAGTACTGCTGCGTGATCTACGCCTTCGACGAGTCGCCGGTGGAGCGCGGCGTGCTCTGGGCCGGCACCAACGACGGCCTCGTGCAGGTGAGCCGCGACGACGGCGCCACGTGGACGGACGTCACGGGCAACATCCCGAACCTGCCGCCGGACGGGGTCGTGCGCGGCATCGACGCCTCGCGCTACCAGGCCGGCAAGGCGTACATCGCCGTCGAGCACCATCAGGTGGGCAACTTCGAGGCCCGCGCGTACCGCACCTCCGACTACGGCCGGAGCTGGACGCAGATCACGAACGGAGTCGACGACGGGGTGCTCAGCTACACGCGCTGGATCCACGAGGACCCCGTGCGGCCCGGGCTGCTCTACCTCGGCACGGAGGCCTCGCTCTACGTCTCCTTCGACGACGGAGACAGCTGGACGAGCCTGCACACCAACCTGCCGCACTCGCCGATGTACGGGATCGTGGTGCAGGAGCACTTCAACGACCTCGTCGTCGGGACGTACGGCCGCGGCTACTGGATCCTGGACGACATCACGCCGCTCCAGCAGATGGACGGCGCGATCACGAGCGCGACCGCACACCTCTTCGAGCCGCGCGCTGCGTACCGCTTCCGCCCGGTCTCCGAGCAGTACGCCATGTTCGACGATCAATCCGACGGGCAGGACCCGCCGTTCGGCGCGTCGATCAACTACTGGATCGGCGAGGGAGTCGAAGGCGAGGCCGAGGTGGAGATCGCGAACGCCGACGGCGACGTCGTGCGCACCCTCACCGGGACGACCGCGCCCGGCGTGAACCGCCTCTGGTGGGACCTGCAGGGCGAGCAGATCCGCGAAGTGCGGCTGCGCACCAAGCCACTGTACGGCGACGACATCGAGCTCGGCGAGGAGCGGACCCGCCCCTTCACCGCGGGCCGGCCGTCGATCCTGCAGCCGCCGGGCATGTACACGGTCACCCTCCGCGTGGGAGGCGAGACCTTCACCGAGTCGCTCGAGGTGCGGAAGGACCCGAACTCCGAGGGCACGCTGGCCGACATCGCGCAGCAGGTGGCGGTGCTCGAGGACATGTGGTCCGACGCCGACAGCACGGCGGCGCTCATCAACCGCATCGAGTCGGTGCGCCGGCAAGTGCTCGACACCCGGGACCTGCTCGTCGAGCGCGGCGGCAACGACGACATCGTCTCCTCCGCCGAAGCCCTCGACCAGGCGCTCATCACCGTCGAGGAGGGGCTCTTCCAGATGCGCGCGACGGGTCAGGGTCAGGACGGCATCCGCTACCCGTCACGCCTCATGGAGCGGCTGGGCTACCTCTTCAACACGACCTCCGTCGCCGACTTCCGCCCGACGGATCAGGCGGGCGAGGTGCACGTGATCCTCAAGGCTCGCCTCGACGCCATCGCGGCGGCGCTCGAGGCGGTGCTCGACGACGACCTCGAGGAATTCAACCGGCAGATCCAGGCGCTGGGCCTGCGCATCATCACGTAGGCGGGCGACGAGGGGCCCGGCGGCGCACGGCGCCGCGAGCGAGGAGTCCGGGCGGGGTCGAACCGCCCGGGCCCCGCGAAGGCTCAGGCCAGGGCGTCCTCGTCGCCGGAGTCGACGACGAACATGCACGTCGCCCGCGTGTCGCGGACGAGGGTGCCCATGAACTCGAGCGGATGGTCGTGGCTCAGGCCGAAGATCTCGAGGTCGGCCTGGACCGCGCCGCCCAGCACGCTCCTCAGCTCTCCGACCAGGACGTGCGCCTGCGCCCGTTCCGGAATGCGGCACAGGTCCCGGAGCTCCTCGAGCCCGCGCTTGGTCAGCGAGGCGTCGGTGTGCGGGCCGATGACCGTGATGAGGTTCAGCTCCGCCTGCCACGCCCGCGCCACCCGGAGCGCGGAGAGGATCGCGAGGTTCTGGTTGGTCTGATCGAGGTAGGTACGCAGCGACTGACCCGCCGGTCGCGGTGACAGCCAGAGGTTGATCACCTTCTGGCGGCCGAAGCCCGCCGAGGGGTGGTAGCCGAGCAGGATCGTGCCGATGCGGAGGCGCTTCGCCT
>CALJLC010000266.1 GCA_937982605.1 uncultured Gemmatimonadales bacterium
AACGCGCACTCCGACGAGATCCTCCTCTTCGCCGGGCTCTCGCCGCTCCAGCTCACGCGGAACCTCTCCGACGAGGAGGTGATCCGCCTCCACGAGGTGACGCGGCGGTCGCTGGTGGAGTGGACCGAGCGGCTTCGCCAGGAGTTCGGCGACCGCTTCCCGGAGAAGATCACCGCCTTTCATCCGGCCATGGCCGCGCACGGCAAGTACGGGGAGCCGTGCCCGGTGTGCGGCTCGCCGATCCAGCGCATCCGCTACGCCGACCGGGAGACGAACTACTGCCCGGTGTGCCAGACCGGCGGGAAGGTTCTGGCCGACCGCGGCATGTCCCGCCTCCTGGGCGACGACTGGCCGCGCACACTCGAGGAGCTCGAGGAGTTGTACGCGAAGTAGGTCGGCTCGCGGAGCTCCGTGGTCCGACGCCCTCGACCGGGAGGAATCCCCTTGACACCCTGTATCGGAGATATATCGTACGATATACATGACGACGTATTGTACACACCGTCGGGCGACATGACGTTTCACGAGCCGGGGTCCCGCGT
Source organism: uncultured Gemmatimonadales bacterium (assembly GCA_937982605.1). Lineage (GTDB taxonomy): Bacteria > Gemmatimonadota > Gemmatimonadetes > Longimicrobiales > Gaopeijiaceae > UBA2589. The sequence goes on from CALJLC010000266.1 coordinate 543, forward strand.
CCGCGGGCACGGCGCAGGGCAAGGAGCAGGGGGATGGGGTGCGGACCTCGGTACCGGAGGCGGGGCATGGACTTCGACTGGATCTTCGACTGGGACATCGGGATGGGCCCGCGGAGGCGGGGCGGCGGCCGCCGCGGCCGCGGACCCCGTCGGCGCTTCTTCCGGCAGGGTGAGGTGCGGCTGGCCCTGCTCTCGCTTCTGGAGGATGAGCCGGCGCACGGTTACGAGCTGATGAAGCGGCTGGAAGGACGCTCGGGCGGGATGTACCGCGCCAGCGCGGGCACCGTCTACCCGGTGCTTCAGCAGCTCGAGGACGAGGGGCTCGTGCGGATCGCGGAGGAGGACGACAAGAAGGTCTACCACCTCACCGACGAAGGTCGCGAGGAGCTGCTCGTGCATCGCGAGGAGATCGAGACGATCTGGCAGCGCGCGCACGGCTGGAAGGACTGGGGCGCCAACATGGGCCCGGAGACGGCCGAGATCTGGGGCAGCTGGGGTCGGCTCTCGAAGGCTGCGTTTCGCGCGGCGGCGCGGGCCGACTTCGAGCGCACGGACCGGATCCGCGAGATCCTGGACCGCGCCCGGAAGGAGCTGGACGAGCTGTAGGACCCGGTGCGCCCGACCGCCCCGGCGGTCGGGCCGCCTCCCGTCGACGGGACCGCCGGACCGCTGCACGTGACGCCCGTTCCGTTGCTCTCGGCCCGCGCGGTCCTCAGCTTGGTGCTCCCATCCACGGTGAGAGGGGCGATCCCGCGCGGGTCGGGCCTCCCGTCCCGTACCGCCCCACAGCGGGGAGTGCACTCTGAGTGTCGCCAGCGGTGAAGCGCAGCTCGCGGGCATCGAATACCGCGGGGTCGGCGAAACCGACGCGTTTCCCTTCTCGGTCCCCTCGATCGCCACGCTCGGGCGCCTCGAGCTCGACGCTCCGGTCACCCTCTTCGTCGGCGAGAACGGGAGCGGCAAATCGACGCTCATGGAGGCGCTCGCCATCGCGACGCAGCTGCCGGCCGTCGGCTCCGCGCGCCCGGCCTCGGATCCCACGCTCGAGCCGCAACGCCGGCTCGCCTCGCAGCTTCGTCTCACCTGGCGGGGGCGGAGTCGTCGCGGCTTCTTCCTGCGCGCCGAGGACTTCTTCGGCTTCCAGAAGCAGCTCGCCGTGCAGCGGGTGGAGCACGAGGCGGAGCTGAAGCGGATCGACCGGGAGCTCGCGGGCGCCTCGGAGCACGCGCGCCGCCTGGCGCGGGGCCCGCACCACGCGTCGATCGGTGCCATCGAAGCGCGCTACGGCAAGAACCCGGACGCCCACTCCCACGGCGAGGCGTTCCTGAACCTCTTCGTGCAGCGGCTCACGCCGGGTGGGCTCTTCCTCCTGGACGAGCCGGAGGCCGCCCTCTCCCCGCAGAGCCAGCTCGGCTTCCTGGCCATGATCCGGGACGCGATCGCGAAGGGCGGGCAGTTCGTGATCGCGACGCACTCCCCGATCCTCATGGCGATCCCGGGCGCGACGATCCTGGGCTTCGACGACCCGCCGGTGCGCCGGGTCTCCTTCGAGGAGCTCGACTCCGTCATGCTGGTGCGCGACTTCCTGCAGGCCCCGGAGCGGTACCTGCGCAGGATCTGGGAGGGAGAGGAATGACCCGCGTCCGGGGAGACGCTCCCGTCTCCGACGCCGAGGCGGACTTCGACGTGCTCGACGGCTTCCGGCGCTTCAGCCAGAAGGACGACATCTACTCGCGGGCCTTCTGGGACCCCGAAATCCACTCGGAGAAGACCGACCGCTTCTTCGAGACGTACCGCACGCCGCTGCAGGAGTGGAAGACGGTCGAGGGCTTCCGCCAGCGGGACTACGCGCTGCGCAACGCGTCGTGGCACCTGCCCGACATCTTCGCCGAGCTCAAGGAGGGCGAGAACCGGCGTGAAGGCTTCCTCGACCCCTTCACGGTCCACCGTCCGGGGCCGGACAACCGTGTCCCGTTCGAGACGCCGGAGGAGGCGGCCCGGGAGGTCAAGCACGTGGCCCGCGTCTTCGGCGCGGACCTGGTCGGCATCACGCACTACGACGAGCGCTGGGTCTACACGCACGCCTACTCCCGGCTCGGGGAGACGGAGAAGGAGCAGGAGCTCCCGGACGATCTGCCGCACGTCGTCGTCATCGCGCAGGAGATGGACCGAGAGCTGATCGACACGGTGCCGTCGGCCCTCAGCGGGACCGCGACCGGGATCGGCTACTCGTACGACACGCTCGTCCTCCTGGGGCTCGCGCAGTACATCCGCAACCTGGGCTATCGGGCCGTGGCGACGATGAACGACACCGCGCTCGCCATTCCGTACGCCATCAAGGCCGGACTCGGCGAGTACGGCAGGCACGGGCTGCTCATCACCGAGGAGTTCGGTCCCCGGGTGCGGATCGGGAAGATCTTCACGGACCTGCCGCTCGCGCACGACCGACCGAAGCGGTTCGGCGTCCGGGCCTTCTGCGACGTCTGTCGTCGCTGCTCAGAGGCGTGCCCCGTCAACGCGATCCCCGACGGGGAGCCCTCGGACGAGGTGTACAACCGCTCGAATCTGGTCGGGGTACGGAAGTGGTCCGTCGACGCGGAGCGGTGCTTCCGCTTCTGGTCCAACCAGAACTCGGATTGCTCGATCTGCGTGCGCGTCTGTCCGTACAACCGGGACTTCACGCGGCCGGCGGCGCGCGCATGGCGCTGGCTGGCCGGCACCCCTCTGCGCCGGCTGGCGCTCCGGCTCGCCGACGCGTTCGCGCCCGGTGGGCGCCTGAGCCCGGACGCCTGGTGGCGGCGAGGGAGGACGCATGGCTGAGGCGGTAGCGGGGACACCCGAAGGGCCGCGCACCGGCCACGGATTCGGTACGGCGCCGGTCTTCCTGGCCAGCATCAGCACGATCCTCGGCGCCGTGATGTTCCTCCGCTTCGGCTACGCGGTGGGACACACCGGCCTGCTGGGCGCCATCCTGATCATCATCATCGGTCACGCTGTCTCCATACCGACCCCGCTGCCCAGCGCGGAGATCGCGACGAACCGCCCCCTGGAAGGAG
>CALJLC010000267.1 GCA_937982605.1 uncultured Gemmatimonadales bacterium
GCGGGGACGGCGCCGGCGGCGACCAGCCGGGCCCGGCGGCCGCCGGTCGGGCCGGTGGGAGCGCGGGCGCGCCGGGAGGGCGCGGTGCTCGCGGGGCCCAGGTCGAGATCACGGTGACCGCGCCGGACGGGAGCGTCTTCGCCACGGTGAACGGGCCGGCCGAAGTCGGGCTCAACCGCGCGACATGGAACATGCGCGGCGCGGCCCCCGAGTCCGCGGGGCCGTCGCCGTACGAGGCGAAGCAGCGGGCCGACATCGCGGCACGTGCGGCCGCGGTACGGGACTCCCTCGTCTCCGAGGGGTGGAGCGAGCCGATGCTCGACCGGATGATGGGGATATTCACCGGTGAGGTCAGCCGGGGGCAGATGTTCGCGATGTTCGGCGGAGGCGGCGGAGGCGGTTCCGGCGACCCGGAGGCGTTCGCCGAGCGCCCGGGGGAGTCCCCGCCCGGTGGGGGCGGCATGAACTTCGGACGCCTGCGGGAGCTCGCCGACGTCCTGGTGCCGGGCGCGGGGATGGGACAGCTCATGCGCATGTTCTTCAGCGGCGGCGGTGGCGAGGCTCCGCTCGCCGAGCCGGGGACGTACGTGCTGTCGATGGACGTCGGCGGCGAGACCTTCACGACCGAGCTGGTCGTCGAGCGCGTCGGCGCCCTGACCGGAGAGAACACGCCCTTCGAGGAATACGACGACGAGGCCCTCGAGCGGATGCTGCGCCGCGCGCTGCGCCGCTGAGCCCGGTCACTCGGAGCGGAGCGCGTCCACCGGATCCGCCCTGCCGGCCTTCACCGCCGGCAGGGCGGTGGCCACGAGCGCACACCCGACGAGAGCCACGACCACGGACGCGTAGGTCACGGGGTCGAGTCGCGTGACCTCGAAGAGCAGCGTGGACAGCACGCCGCTCGCGGAGGCCGCCCCCACGACGCCGAGGGCCGCGCCCCATGCCGCCAGTCCGAGCCCCTGTCCGAGCACCATCGAGACGTTCCGTCCCGCGGAGGCCCCGAGCGCGGCACGAACCCCCAGCTCACGGCGACCGGATCACTCGCGATCGCTTCGAGCTCCGACGCGGCTCCGTCGTGGGAAAGGCCCCGGCCGAGCCGGCCGACCATGCCCAGGTGATGGCCCCACTCCCTCGTGTCGAAGCCCGGCAGGCTCGGATCGTACTGCAGAAGCGACCAGATCCGGGCGTCCGAGGCGGTGACGTTCTCGAACGAGGGCGGCAGCACGCCGACGATCGTCGTCGCCTGTCCGTCCAGACGGATCGTTCGCCCGACGACGTCCGGATCCGACCCGAGCCGGTCGCGCCACAGTCGGTCGTCCACGACCACCTGCCGAGCGCCGCCGGGACGGTCCTCCGCACCGTCGAAGCCCGGTCCGAGGGCCGGGCTCACCCCTAGGACCCGGAAGTACGAGGCGGTGACCGCCTGTCCCTCGAGCCTCACCGGCTCATCCGTCCCGGTCAGCGTCGGCTGCCACGGCCGGAAGACGGCGAGAGACACGAACGAGCGACTCCGCTCCACCAGCTCGAGGTACGTCCCGAAGGTGGTCGGAGCCACGCCACCGTCCTCGGTTCGGTCCTCCAGGGAGACGAGGCGCTCGGCGTCGGGATACGGGAGCGGGTCGAAGAGCACCGGTCGGACCGCGCTGACGATGGCGGTGGCCGCCCCCACGCCCAGCCCAAGCGTCAGGGCCACGACCGCGGTGAAGCCCGGGCTGCGCCGGAGGCTCCTCGAGGCGATCCGAAGATCCGTCAGGAACGCGTCGACGCCGGCCTCCCACCCCGAGCCTCGCACGTCCTCGCGCGCCGCGAGGGGGTCACCGTACCGGAGTCGAACCCGGCGGCGCGCCTCCTCGGGCGTGGCTCCCCGCATCACTTCGGCCGCCTCGGCCTCGGCGAGGAAGCTGCGCACCTCCTCTTCCACCTCCCGATCCGTCGCCTCGGGCCGGAGCAGTGCCCTCAGCCCGTCTCTCACCGACTTCCATCCGGGCACGGATCAGCCCTCCGCGCCGAGGAGTCGCGCCACCGCGGCGGAGCGCCGCTGCCAGTCGGCGCTCTCGGCGACGAGCCGGCGATGACCCGCCGGAGTCAGCGCGTAGAACTTCGCGCGACGTCCGCTGTCGGTCCTGCGCCACTCGGAGTCGAGCAGGCCCGCGCGCTCCAGGCGCTTGAGCGCGGTCAGAAGCGAACCCGGATTGACCTTGAAGACGTTCCCTGACCGCTCTTCGATCCGCTGCGTGATTCCGTATCCGTGGAGCGGCTCGGGGCGAACCGTGCGCAGGATGAGCATGTCCAGCGTGCCCTGGATGACGTCGGTGTTCGGGTTGGTCACGCCTCGCCTCCGCGGACGGCATGGGAATCACGGCCCTGTGACGAGAGCCTCGGGCCCTTCATCTTGATTGTCAAGATGTGACAATCATGGGGTCGCGGCGGGACCCCACCGCGAGGCGCCGACGAGGCGCCTCCTGGGCACCACGGGTCGTGGTCGGACGGTCCGGCACCCCCCGCATCCGGTATGAAACACTTGTTTCCCGGAGCAGCGATCCGGTATCGTCGAGGAGACGGCCGGGGCGTCCGCGGCCGGGTGACACACCGGAGCTCCCGCCATGCGTCGCTTCGCCCTCTTCCTCGCGCTCTCGCTCTCGACCGTGGCGGCGCCGTCCGCCATCGAAGCCCAGCACCTCTGCGAGTTCGCGCACATGCACGCCTTCGTGCCCGGATTCGAGACGCTCGGTATCGAGCCGTCCGTGACGGCGTCGCTCGGCGACTACGCCGACGCGCTGCGGCTCGAGTGGGCCGGGTCGGACGGGACGGAGCGTCCGTGGCTCGTCCGGGCGGGTGACGTCGACGGAGCCCTGACCCACGCCTCCCTCGGACCGACCGACGACCCGGTCTCCGTGCCGGAGCCCACCTCGTGGCTGCTCCTCTTCACCGGCGTCGTGGGCATCATCTTCGTCCAGCGACGCCGCGGCACGGTCACCGAGTAGCTCCGGCGTCAGCCGCCGGCAGCCTCGAAGCCGCGGTCCCGGTGCGAGCCGTCGCAGAACGGCTTGGTGCCGGAGCCGCCGCAGCGGCACAGCGCGGCTCGCCCGCCCTGCACGTCCGCGTCCGCCCCTCGGACCCGGAAGCTCCCGCGCAACAGGATCGGACCGTTGTCGCTCAAGGAGATCTCCAGCACCTCGGCGTCGGCGTCGGCTTCGGGCAGGCCCCGCTCCACGACGGTCCCGGCGTCGTCGAAACCCACCTCCAGATGCGCGTTGTCGCAGAACGGCTTGTTGGCCGACTTGCCGCAGCGGCACAGGGACACCCGCGTCTCGTCCAGGGCCTCACCCCCCGGGACGTGGACCCGCAGTCGACCCCGTACGTGCAGCGGTCCCTCGGGCACGACCCGGACGACGTTCTCCGTGTCCGGCGCTTCCGGGGGCCCGCCGTCCGAGCGCTCGTACGCGAGCGCGCCGCTCGGGCAGCGCCGGATCACGGCGGCCAGCTCGTCCGGGCCGGCGCCGGCCGGATCGATCCAGGGGCGCCGTTCCGGGTCGAAGACCGACGGGAGCCCCCGCACGCACTCCGCGGCGTGGATGCAGCGCGCGGCGTCGAAGGTGACCGAGATCCCGTCGGCGTCGTACGTGCGTGTCTTTCCCATGGCTCCGTCGCATCGGTTTCGGACGTCCGGGGGCGCCTACCCGGCGACCCGGCCCGGGTTCGGGCGACACCGAGAGTGTGGCGCTCGCCTCACCGCGGGTGAAGCTTTCAGATAGCCCCCCCGGGATCACGCCACGCTTCCCGGGGAGGGTCCACGCGGTGCCCCACGCCAGGCCCACGCTGCTCGTCATCGAGGACGCCAAGGATCAGGCGATTCTGGTGGGCCTCGCCGCGTGCCGATCGCACCCCGGACTCCTCGTCCGAACGGCGCACGACGGCTACGACGGCGTGGCCTATCTGGCGGGTATGCCCCCCTTCGAGGATCGGCACGAGCACCCGATCCCGGACCTGGTGATCCTCGACCTCTTCATGCCCGAGGTCGACGGCTTCGCGGTGCTGAAGTGGATCCGCGGGCGGCCCGAGCTCGAGGGGCTCCCGGTCGTGGTCCTGACGTCGTCGGGCAACCCCGACGACGAGTCGCGCGCGCGATGGCTGGGGGCGGACCGCGTCTACCGGAAGCCGGCCAACCTGGCCGACCTCGGCAAGACCGTGAAGGAGATCGTGGGCGCCTACATCTCCCGCAGCGCCATGATGGACGCCCACTTCGAGTCGCTCGGCTGACGCCCTCCGACATCACGAGCGTTGCAGACCGCCGGCCCCGGTTGAGAGTTGTCGACATGACGAGCTCAAGCTGCCCCGCCGTGGAGTTCGAGATCACCCCGGAAGACTGGGAGCAGGTCAACGCCGAACACGTGTTCGGCTCTCCCATCTACCAGGAGGCGACACGGAACGTGCGGGTCATCGTCGGGCTGCTCGTGCTCACGCTCGCGGCGCTGACGTTCATCCTGGGTTCCTCCTCCACCGCCCTCTTCTTCCTGCTGGCGGCGCCGCCGCTGGTGGCGGGCGTGGGCCCGCTCACCCGGAGCTCTCAGCGCGAGTCGCTGCGGAAGCTGGCCCGACAGGGCATCGGCAACGGCATCTTCGGCTCCCATCGCGTGGAGGTGCGCCCCGACGGGCTCTTCCACGCGACGGACGCCTACGAGTGCCTGCTCCGGTGGCACTCGATCGAGCGGGTGGAGGAGATGGCGGGACACTTCTTCGTGTACACCGGCCCGAACGCCTTCCTCCCGATTCCGGTGACCGCCTTCCGGGACGCCGAGAGCCTCCGGGGCTTCTCCGACGCCTTCCACGAGCGGATGGCCTCGGTACGGGCACTGCCCGGGAGTCCGGCCGCCGCGAGGTGACCACGCCCCCGCCCTCCCCGACGACCTCGAACGCGGACCCCTGGCCCGCGATCGTCCGGATCGCGTCGGCCAGCCCCTCCACCCACAACACACAGGGATGGCGCCTCCGCCGGGACGCCCCGGACCGGGCGACGCTCTTCTTCTCGCATGCCCGGACCCTCCCCGCGGAGGATCGCACGGGCGCCTTCAACGTCGTCAACATGGGTGTCTTCGTGCGGGCGCTCGAGCTGGCCGCGGCCTCGCTCGGCCGAACGCTCGAGTACGATTTCGGCCTCGGCGAGACGGACGCTCCGGAGGGGCACACCCGGGTCGCCGGCCTCCGACTCGGCGGGGTCCGACCGCCGGACGCCGCCGGAGCGGCACTGATGACCCGCAGGCGGACCGGGCGCTTCCCCTACGACGGCCGTCCCGTTCCGGACGAGGATCTGCGGAGCCTCCGCGCCGTCGTCGAGCCCGCCGGGCATCGCTTCGGCTGGACGCACGACCCGGAGCTGATCGGCTCGATCATGGAGCTGAACGCGGACACGATCGCCGACGACCTGCAGGAGCGGCCGATCCGCGAGGAGGTCCGCGCCTGGACGCGCTTCACGCGCCGGCAAGCCGAGCGGACGGGCGACGGCCTCTGGGCCGCATGCATGAACCAGGGCCCGCTCGGGCTGTGGCTCACCTACCGCTTCCCGTGGGTGCTCCGCGCCGCTCCCGTGCGCCGCGCGGCGTCGAAACGGTACCTGGCCAGCCAGGGAGGCACGGCGACGATCGCCTGGATCTCCGGGGCGATCGAGGAGCGCTGGCAACAGCTCGAGACCGGGAGGATGATGCTCGACTGGTGGCTCCGACTCACCGAGCTCGGCGTCGACATGCTGCCCTACGGATCGCTCTACACGCGGCGCTCGGCGTACCGGGAGGTCGCCGGGCTCATCGGAGAGGACGACTGGTGGATCGTGGTGCGGCTCGGGTACGGCCCCGAGCCACCGCGCAGCTTCCGCCTCGCGCCGGAGGCGCTCTGGATCGGAGAGGGGTCATGAAGACCGTAGATCGGA
>CALJLC010000268.1 GCA_937982605.1 uncultured Gemmatimonadales bacterium
GAGTCGGGCTCCAGGGGGTTCGGATTGCCCGTGAGGTACCCGGTCCCGCGGACGCGGATGCGCTGACCACCCTCCAGCGCGCCGAAGACCTCGAAGACGTCGGCCGGAGCTCCGTCTACGCCGCTGGTCGTGGTGCCCGCGGACACGGCGACGAACGCCCCGTTCTCCAGAATGAGCCCCGGAGCGAACGGGTCGACCGCACTGACTTCCATCTCGAAGCTCGCGACCTGGGCCGTGAGCACGATGCGCACCGCGGTGATCTGCTGCGGGCTGTCCAGCGTGCCCTCGCTGGTCACCTGCACGCGCCGGTTCAGGTCGAGCATCTCCACGAGCTCGGCCACCGAAGCCGGCCTGTTGGCTTCGGCGGCCACCTCGTCCGTGGTGCTCGTCACGACCACCGTCATGCCGTCGAGCAGGATGACGGAGCCGTTCGAGTCGACGAAGTCGGCCCGACCGTCGACGATGTCGAGCTCCGGAGGCAGCGGCTCGGCTTCGAGCACGACGCGCGTGCCCTCCAGCACCAGCGGCAGCTCCTTGAGGAGTCGGCCGGCGCCGCGCGCCCGGACCTCGCGGCCCGCCGCGAGCGCCTCACGAAGCGCCTCGACCGTGGCGGGGCTCTGGTCGTCCGCGCCCACGAGCTCGGTCGTGGAGCGGAGCTGGATCGTGGAGCCGTCCATGAGGGTCATCAGCGTGCCGACGTCGTCGAGACGCGCGTCCGCCACGACGCCCTCGAACTCCATCATCACGGGCTCTTCACGCTCTTCGATCTTGAGCGACAGCTTGAGCGCCACCATGCGCCCGTCCGAGCCGAGCTTGACGCCCAGCCCGCTCGCGTCGATCCCGTAGCCCTCGGCCATCGCCTCGGCGGCGGCGCCGAGCGACGACGCGTACCCGGAGCGTCGCTTGATCCAGGTCCGGCGAGCGACCTGGATCATCAGGCCGTCGGACAGGACCAGGGTGCGCGCGTCCGGATCGATCTCCGTCACGTCACCCGAGAAGCGGAAGAAGCGGAAGTACTTGTGACGATGCCTTTCGGCGTACGTCGTGCCGTCGCGGGTGCGGAGCCCCCAGCGGCAGCCGACCAGCCTGAGCCAGACGTCCGGCGAGCCCGCCTCGGGGTTGTTGACCCGCTCGACGTGGTCGCGACCCGCGCGCATGCGCAGCGCCGGGGTCCCGTCGCCGCCCAGAACCAGATCGTGGGCCACGAACCGGCCGTCCTCGGGTGCGCGGGCCTGCGCGTCGGGTTCGCGCTCGGCCATGACGGGCGACATGAGACCCGCGGCCCGATCCAGACGGATCCGACCCACGAAGGTCTCCTTGTTCACCTGCTCGTCGCCGATCCAGGAGCGCCTCCCCGGCGCCATCGCCACCTCGATGCCGGCGAGCGCGAGGACCAGACGGCCCTCGAGGTCGTCGAGCGTCTCCACCCGACTCTGGATCATCTCCCCGCGGGGATCGCCTTCGGTGCGGACCGCGAGGTCTCCCACCGTGACCCCGTCCTCCATGAGGACGAGCTCGAACTCGGCTTCACCGGCCTGGACCAGCGACTCGATCGCCGCTGCGTCGAGCATCTCGACGAACGGATCTCCTTCTTCTTCCCAGGGCTCGAGCGGCGGCGTGTCCACATCGGTGATGCCGCACGCGGCGAGAAGGGGAAGCAGACGCAGGCTCCAGAGCCTTATCTGCGTGCGCATGATGCGGTCCTCCTGGCTGTTTGCTGCGATTTCGTCGCGGGGGGTGCGATGCCGAGAGGGTCCGTGGCGCAAGCGATATGCCGCCCGGGGGCCGGGAGGGGCACGATGTGCCGGCCCCGGTCGTGCGCTTCGCAACGATCGTGGCGGGGTGCAAAGGCGAAAAAAGACCGAAGGCCCCGTGGATTGTGGGCAGCCGCCCGGAGGGGGTCGGAAGGGGCCGGGATGCCGGACGGACGGGCCCGCCCCGGCTCCGGGGCCTTATGCGGGTCGGAATCGCGGAAAGGTTGCCGGGGACGGCAACGAGTTGCCGCGGCTACGCTGTCAGCAGTTCCCGGTCATGACGCTCGCCCCCTTGCGCACTCCAGCCCGCGTCCCAATACTAAACCAACTGGTTTATCATTGGAGCCTAACGTGGTCGCCTTCCCCGACGAGCAGCTCGACCGGACCTTCGGTGCCCTGGCGCACCCGATCCGGCGCGCGATCCTCACCCGGCTGGCCCGGGACGGGAGCGCATCGGTGACGGAGCTCGCCGAGCCCTTCGACGTCACGCTGATGGCGGTGTCGAAGCACCTGAAGGTGATGGAGGAGGCCGGTCTGATCCGCCGCGAGAAGGACGGCCGCGTGCACCGATGCTCCTTCGATCCCGAGCCGATCGCGGAAGCGAACGCCTGGATCGAGATGCACCGGAGGTTCTGGACGCAGCAGCTCGACTCGCTGGCAGCCTGGCTCGAGGGGTCCGCCGAGGACGCGGACCACGGAGGGCGGGGTGGAGCAGGCGATCGGCTGCCCAACGAGCGAGGAGACTCATGAGCGTCGAAACCGTACCCGCAGTGAAGATGAGCAAGGTGGTCCGCGCGAACCGGCAGGCCGTGTGGGACGCCTGGACGAAGCCGGAGATGATGAAGCAGTGGTCGTGCCCGGAACCCGGTGGGCTGAAGGGCGCGGAGTGCGACTTCCGCGAGGGAGGCGCCTTCGAGCTGCGGATGGTCGTGGGGGAGGGCGTGAAGCACACCGCCTTCGGCGTCTACCGCGAGATCGACGAGCCGAACCGCCTGGTCTACACCTGGGACTGGCGGGAGGAGGAGAACGCCATGGGCGAGACTCTCGTGACCGTCGAGTTCAACGAGGTGGACGGCGGAACCGAGGTCGTGCTGGTGCACGAGGGCTTCCCGGCCGCGGAGGCGCGCGACGGCCACCAGGAGGGATGGACCGCGTGCATCTCGCACTTCGAGGCGATCTTCGCCTAGGAGGTCGCCACCCGGGGGGTCACGGCCCCGGCCGCCGGGCGAGCCTCGCCGCGGTGGAAGGCGGGAGCCTGCGGGGAGGTGGGGTGGGGAGAGGCCCGGTCGCGGCGCGGCCGGGCCTCGTGCCGTCCCGGTGCCGGAGCGTCAGCCGGGTAGGCTCGTCGCCGGTCCGCGCAGCCAGCGGTCGAACCACGCTTCCAGGCGCCGATACATGTCGACGCGGTTCATCGGATTGCTGAAGCCGTGCGGCTCGCCCGGGTACGAGTGCGCTTCGTAGACCTTTCCCTCGCGCTCCAGGATCCCGACCGCCAGCTCGTACTGGCGG
>CALJLC010000269.1 GCA_937982605.1 uncultured Gemmatimonadales bacterium
ACGACGATCCACGGCCAGGGCCGGATACCGTAATACGCCGCGTTGAACAGCAGCACGGCCGCACGCGCATGGCGCTCGTCTTTCGCGGCGAGCATGCGCTGCGCCACGTAGCCGCCGCCGCCGGGCTCCGCCCCGGGATACCACGTGCTCCACCACTGCACCGCGATCGGGATGACGAAGACGGTGGCGGCGGTGCGCCAGTCCGAGAAGTCGGGCAGGAGCGAGAGCTTGCCGGCGACGTCGGGGTGCGTGAACAGGCCGACGAGGCCGCCCACCTCGGGCTGCGCGAGCGCGTACCAGGCGGCGGCCACCGAGCCCACCATGGCGATGGCGAAGAGGAGCAGGTCGGTGACGACCACGCCCCAGAGCCCGGAGGTGGCCGAGTAGAGCGCGGTCACCGTGCCCGCGATGAGGACGACCTCGTACTTCGAGGCGCCGAGGAGCACCCCTCCGATCTTGATCGCGGCGAGCGTCACCGTCGCCATGATCATGCAGTTGAAGAAGACGCCCAGGTAGACGGCCCGGAAGCCGCGCAGGAAGGCGGCGGGCTTGCCGGAGTAGCGCAGCTCGTAGAAGCCGATGTCGGTGACGATCCCGGAGCGGCGCCAGAGTCGGGCGTAGAAGAAGACCGTGCACATGCCGGTGATCACGAAGGCCCACCAGAGCCAGTTCTGGCTCACGCCCCCGGAGCGCACGAGGTCGGTCACGAGGTTCGGCGTGTCCGTCGAGAACGTCGTCGCCACCATCGACGTGCCGAGGAGCCACCAGGGCATCGACCGGCCGCCGAGGAAGAATTCCCCGGTCTCCCGTCCGGCTCGGCGGGCGAACCAGAGGCCCACCGTGACCGCGACCACGGCGTAGACGGCGACGACGGTCCAGTCGAGGGTAGCCGGCGGCATGGGTCGTCAGGCAAGGCGGACGAGCGCGTCGGCGAGCCGGTCCGGATACGTCCCCGACGCCACCCGCTCGCGGAGGATCGCGATCGAGCGGTCCCGCTCCGCGGCGTGCGTGATCCCGAACCACGTGTCGGGTGCCTGGAGCACCTTCACCCGCGTCGCGCCCAGCTCGATCTGGCGGCTCACCGACGTCGAGAGGAAGCATTCCTGATGCGTGTCCGCACCCCAGTACTCGAGGAAGCGGCGGAACTGTCGGCGCAGGAGGTCCACCACCGGGGCGGTGAAGCCCCAGAGATTCATCGAGACCACTTCCTGACCCGTGAGCTCGACCGGGTTCCCGTCCGTCGTCGTACCGGTGATCCATCCGTCCTGGACCCGGATGTTCTGGACCTCGGTGACCCGCTCGAGGCGCTGGTTGGCGGAGAGCACGCAGATGCCACGGGCCACGCCGCCGACGCCGGAGAGGGTTCGGGGCAGGCCTGACGCGACTCCAAGCGCTTCAGTGTCGGAGGTCGGTCGGGACAGCGCGGCGTGGAGCATGGCGAAGGCCCCGGGCCCGTACAGGTCGTCGGCATTGCAGACGGCGAAGGGCGGATCGACCTCCTCGGCGGCACAGAGCACCGCGTGCGCGGTGCCCCACGGCTTGACCCGCTCGGGCGGCGCCCGGAATCCTTCCGGGAGCTGGTCGATCGACTGGCAGACGAAGCGCGTCGAGACCGTGTCTCCGTAGACCCGACCCACGTGGGCGCGCACGTCGTCGAGGATCTCCTCGCGCACGATGTACGTGACGCTGTCGAAGCCCGCCCGGACGGCGTCGAAGACGTTGTAGTCCATGATGGCCTCGCCGTTCGGACCGAGGCCGTCGAGCTGCTTGAGGCGTCCGTACCGCGTGGACATGCCGGCGGCCATGACGACGAGGGGAAGACTCAACGCGACGCGGGATGCGAGGGGGACCGACGGGCAGGAATCTGCACGGGCGCCGGTCTCGATGCGAGGGTGACGGGACTGGCGTCGACGGGTGCGATCAATTATGCATTATCGATGCATATTCAAACATCCGGGACGGCCTCCCGCCTCGCGGACCGGAGCGGCGGCCACGCCGTCGCTCCCGCTCGCAAGAGGGTCGTCCTCAAGTTCGGCAGCCGCCTGCTCACCGGCGGCTCCACCACGCTCGACCCGGAGCGCCTCGCCTCGGTCGCCCGGGCGATCGCCGCGGCACCCGGTCAGGAGGTCGTGATCGTCTCCAGCGGCGCGGTCGCGGCCGGCTTCCACGCCCTCGGTCTCGACGCGCCGCCCACCCGGGTCGAGGAGCGGCAGGCCGCGGCGGCGGTCGGGCAGGGCCGCCTCATGAAGATGTGGGCCGACGCCTTCCAGGCCGTCGGGCGGACCGTCGCGCAGGTGCTGCTCACGAACGACTGCCTGACCGACCGCAAGCGGTACAACGCCGCGCGCGGCGCCCTCCGGGAGCTCCTTCGCGCGGGCATCGTGCCGATCGTCAACGAGAACGACACCGTCAGCGTGGCGGAGATCGTCGTGGGCGACAACGACAACCTCGCCGCGATGACCGCCGCCCTCGTCGACGCCGACCTGCTCGCTCTGCTCACCGACGTGCCGGGGGTGCTCACGGGCGACCCCGCTCGGGAGCCGGACGCGCGCCTGGTCGAGCGGGCCTCGGGCGCCGACGAGCTGCGCAGCCTCTGCTTCGCCAAGAAGGCGATCGAGTCGACCGGGGGCATGGTGACCAAGCTCGAGGCCGCCGAGCGCGCGGGGCGCTTCGGCATCCCGACCGCCATCGCGGACGGAACCGACCTCGCCGCGCTGCAGTCGGTCGTGGAGGGACGACCCGCCGGCACCTTCATCGAGGCCGACGACCAGCCGCTCTCGGCGCGCCGTCACTGGATGGCGGTGCAGAAGGGGCTCTCCGGGTATCTGGTCGTGGACGACGGCGCGGTCCGGGCGATCCGGCGGCGCGCGAGTCTCCTCCCCAGCGGGATCGTGGGCGTGGGCGGTCGCTTCCGTCGGGGAGACCTCGTCTCCGTGCGGGACGGCGCCGGCAATGAGCAGGCGCGTGGCATCGTGCGCTTCGACGACCGCGAGGTCGAGCGGATCCGGGGCCTGCACACGGCGGACGTCCGCTCCGCGCTGGGTGTCGAGCACGGACACGTCGTGATGCGGCCGGACCGGATGGTCCTGGCGGCGAGCGAAGGGGGGCGGTGAGCTCGATGACCCCCACGATGACCGAGGTGCCGGTGGAGGAGCTCGTCGTCGGGATGGCCCGGGCCGCCCGCAAGGCGGCGCTGAAGCTCGCGCGCTCGACGGCAGCCCAGCGCACCGGCGCCCTCCGGATGATCGCGGACGCCATCGACGCCGACGCCGGCGCGATCGTCGCCGCCAACGCGCTCGACCTGGCCGCCGCCGACGAGGCGGGGATCACCGGGGCGATGCGCAACCGACTGGAGCTCGACCGGGCCGGCGTGGGCAGGCTCGCCGCGGCGGTCCGCGAGGTGGCGGCGCAGCCCGATCCGCTCGGCGGGCTGGAGGACGAGCAGATGCGGCCCAACGGGCTCCGGGTGGCGCGGATGCGCATTCCCCTGGGCGTGGTCGCGATGATCTACGAGAGCCGCCCGAACGTGACCTCGGACGCAGCCGTGCTCTGCCTGAAGGCGGGCAACGCGGTGATCCTGCGCGGTGGCTCCGAGGCGATCCACTCCAACCGCGCGATCGCCGACGCGATCCGGGCCGGCCTGGCGGCTTCCGAGCTCCCCGACGACGCCGTCCAGCTCGTGCCCGTCCCCGACCGGGCAGCCATCGATGTGCTCCTGCGTCAGGAGGAGTCGATCGACCTCGTGATCCCGCGAGGCGGCGAGGGGCTCATCCGGGCGGTCACCGCGAAGAGCCGGATTCCGGTGCTCCAGCACTACAAGGGCGTCTGCCACGTCTACCTCGACGCGACCGCACCGACCGAGCGCTCGGTCCGGATCGCGCACAACGCCAAGGTGCAGCGGCCGGGCGTGTGCAACGCGGCCGAGACGCTGCTCGTCCACCAGGACGCCGCCGAGCGCCTCCTCCCGTCGGTGGCGGCGAAGCTCGCGGAGTCCGGGGTGGAGCTGAGGGGCTGCGCCCGCACCCGGCAGATCCTGGTGTGGTCTGATATCGACGTCTTCGAAGCGACCGAGGACGACTGGCACGCCGAGTATATCGACCTCACGATGGCGGTCCTGGTCGTACCCGACCTCGAGGCGGCGCTGGAGCACATCTCGACGTACGGCTCTTCCCACACCGAGGCGATCGTCACCGACGACGACGCCTCGGCCGAGGCCTTCGTCTCGGCGGTGCAGTCTTCGACGGTGGTGGTGAACGCGAGCACCCGCTTCGCCGACGGGGGCGAGCTCGGACTCGGCGCCGAGATCGGCATCTCGACGTCGAAGCTCCACGCCTTCGGCCCGATGGGGGCCAACGAGCTCACCACCCGGAAGTTCGTCGTCCTGGGAGAAGGGCAGATCCGGGGCTGAGCGTCGCACGGCGCGGAGATCGAGGCGGTGCGAGCGTCGCGCTGACCTCCGTGCCGGCGGGAGCCCGAGCGCCGTCGACGGTCACACGTCGCGCGCCGGGCTCCCGCCCCCCGCGTAG
>CALJLC010000270.1 GCA_937982605.1 uncultured Gemmatimonadales bacterium
CGGCGGCTGCGCCGCCGGCGGTCCCCGGCTCGGTGCCTTCCACGGGGTCACCCGGCTCGACGGGGTCACCGGGGTAGCCGGGATCGGCCTCGGCGACCGTCGGATCCGGGGACTCGGGGGCGGAGGCCACCGCCACCGCCGCCGCGGCCTCGGCGGCCGCCGCCTCGGCCCGGATCCGCCGGGCCTCCTGACTGAGGTAGTCGACCGAGTGGGTGCCGAGCTCGCCGAGGTCGTAGACGAAGGTGAAGGGCCGGGACGTGTCGATCTCGCCTCCGACGAGCATGAGGCCGACGAGCGTCGCCTCACCCGACACGACGCCCCCGGAGGGCAGCCCGAGCGACACCACCTGCCCCGGGTCGACCGTCACCGTGTCTCCCTCCTGCACCAGCGACCATCCCTGCTGCCGGAAGAGCCGGAGCCTCGACCCGTCGATCGCGTAGAGCATGAGGTGCTCCGCCCCACCCCTCCGCTCGGCGGAGCGCAATGCGCGCTCGAAGAGCTGCGGCCCGAAGAAGTACTCGCCGAGCCGCTCGTTCTCGATGTACGCGAGCGCGATCCCCGCGGAGCCCTCGCCCGGCTCGGTGACCTCGAAGCGCTGCACCACCCCGAGCTGCCGGAGCTCGAACCACGACCGGCCGACCGGGTCCACGAGGTCCGCGCCCGCAGCGAACTCCGGCGCCGTCCCGTACGCGGCCGCCACGCGACGCGAAGCGTCACGCACGCCTCGGGAGAGCGCGCGCACGCTGATCGACACGCGGGAGATCCCCTCCACGTCGTCCCAGAGGAGAAAGGGATCGCCGATGTGCTTGCCCCGGAACTGCTCCTGGAAGCCCGGCCTGCGGAGGAAGTCGCCCATGGAGCGCATGTACGACTCCATGTAGTCGGTCACCCGGACGCCGGTGATCGTCCCGTCCGGCCGCACCCCCACGAGGGCCTCGATGGGCCCGCTGTAGCCGAACTGCTCCGGGGGGAGGTCCGAGGTCAGGAAGAGCCAGCCGTGCACGACCTCCGTCCCGTCCGCGTCGGTGCGCCAGGCGCGGACGACCGGCGGATCGCCCGACGGCTCCTCGAAACGGGTCGCCCCCGGCATGACCTCCCGCAGCAGGGCATCGGGGACGCCGCGGACCCGCTGTCCCTCCGCGGCGGCCGGAAGGGTCGCGACGAGCGCGAGGAACCCGAGGAGGCGGGGCGCACGGGAACGGACCCGGCCCGGCGTGCGGGCGCCTCGAGGACCCCACCCGGGCTGACGCGACATGCCGCGAGGTTATCGGCGGCCCGCGCGGGCGGCAATCGGTCGGTCGGCCGGCCGCGCGCCGGGCTCGACGGGAGCACGGGCCCGCGGCGTGGCGCGCCGCGGGACCCGGGCTTCTCCTACCGGACGGCTCTCCCGCTGGCGCGCACGATGCGCACGCCCCCGTTCGTGGTGACCGCGCGAACGGTGGCCCCGCCCTCTCCCAGCGTGGTGGCGAGCCGGCGCCCGAGGCGTCCCTGCACGGTCACGGGGAAGTCCAGGTGGATGCCGCCGTTGACCGTGCCCGTCTCCAGACGGGCGGAGTAGTCGACGGGCACCTCGAGCGTCACGCCCCCGTTCGTCGTCTCGACGTCGAGCCCGTCACCGTCCCAGCTTCTGCCGTCCAGCTCGACGTGGAGGCCGCCGTTGGTGGTGCGCCCGGTGACGCGACCCGCCACGGCGCTCAGGTGGACCCCGCCGTTGAGGGCCTTGAAGTCGATGTCGCCCCGAACGTCGGCCACGGAGATCCCGCCGTTCATCGTCTCGATCCGGACGTCGGTCTCCCGCGGCACGAGGACCTCCCAGGAGACACCCCAGCTCTCGCGGCGCGCGGTGCCCGGGCCGTCGGCCTCGAGGCGCCCGTCGTCCATGGAGAGTCGGATCTCGTCGACGATCTCCAGCGCGCGGGCTCCGTCCTCGGCCTGTGCCCACACCTTGGCGCGAACCGACACGCGGTCGCCGTTCCACCCCGTTACCTCGACGCCCCCGTTCCGGCCACCGTCGACGAAGAGCCGACCGGCGTCGGCGAAGTCCGCCTCGTACGTCTCGCAGACCCGCTCGGAGTCGCGGTTCCGCCAACGGTCCTCACACCAGTCGTCGCCCGTGGCCGTCCACTGGGCCTTCGCCTCGCTGGCGCCGAGTCCCAGAAGCAGCAACGCCGCCGCCGCGGCACACGTCCTCGTCCCGATCATCGTCGATCCTCTCGCTCAGGGTTGCACCGAAGAGTCAGACAGGTCGTGAGCCGACGAGGTTGCAGCGTCTACGCAGGCGTCACACGGGCCTACGTCACCCTGCGTAGGGCCGGTCCGCGGCCCCGCCGGCACGTTGGAGGCGCATTCGACACCCCCGAAGGAGGAGCCCCCATGACCCCATCCCATCGCCAACTCCTCGCGCTCGGTCTCACCGCGCTCGCCGTCGGCGCCTGTACCGACGAGCCGCAGGTCACCGAGCCGATCGGGCCCGAAGCCGGGATCGTCTCCGGCGCGTCGGGCATCGCCTCCCGGACCAGCGTCTACACGCACAACCTCCTCCTCGGAGGCGACACCGGCCCGCTCTTCAGCCTGGATCTGTCGAGCCCGGAGGGTCTGCCCCAGGTGATCGCCGCCGCGGCGACGTTCTACGCCCAGGTGCAGGCGAGCAACATCCCCGAGCGGGCCGCGGCGTTCGTGGACTACATCGAGCGCAATCGACCCGAGGTCGTGGGCCTCCAGGAGGCGACCGGCTACGTGGAGGGCTCGCTCTTCCTCGGAGACTTCTCCTTCACCCCCGCGGCGCCCGGACCGGACCTCCTGGCGTCGGTGATGGCGGAGATCGCCGCGCGTGGCCTGCCCTACTCGATCGCGGGCGTGCAGCCGACCACGGCCATCGCGCTTCCCGTCGGGCCACCCGACGCGGCCTTCGTCGCGCCAGCCATCGGCGTCCAGGATCGGGTCGTCATGCTGAGGCGGGACGACGTCGACCCGGTGTCGACCGCGAGCGGGCTCTTCGCCGCGCGCCTCCCGCTCGGTCCGGCGGACGTCGTGCGCGGCTGGGTCTCGATGACCGTCGATCGTGACGGCACGCCGTGGCACTACGTGACCACGCACCTCGAGACGCAGGGCAGCCCGGACCCCGCCTCCGGCGTTCCGTACTTCATCCGCCAGGTCCACGACGGACAGGCGCTGGAGCTCCAGGCGATGCTGGCCGCCAACGACGGCGTGACCGTGCTGATGGGCGATCTCAACTCCGACGCCGAGGCGGAGCCGGGCGAGCCGTCGCACACGGATACGTACGCCAACCTCGTGGGTGCCGGCTGGGTCGACGTCTGGGAGGCCGCACCGCACCCTCGCCGAGCGAGGGGCTACACCTGCTGCTCGGTGGACGGCCCGGAGCCCCGGACGCCGGACGAGCGCATCGACTTCGTGCTCGTCCGCGGTGAAGGCCTCACCGGGGACTTCTCGGACGACCACACCCTCTACCGTGCGCGCGTCGTGGGCACGCGGCGCCTCGACCGGACGCCCTCCGGCCTGTGGCCGTCCGACCACGGCGGGATCGTCGCGACGATCCGGCAGATCCGTCGGCACAAGAGCGACTGGCGCCACTGACCCCTCCCCCCCGGGCGAAGGAGGTCTGTCCGGATGGACGGGCAGACCCGGAGGGGGCGCGCTCCGGCGCGCCCCCTCCGTCGCTGGGCCCGGCCGGCGGCGCGCGGGTCGCGTCGACCGATCCGGCGCGAACGCGGCCCGGGCCCGACCCTCAGTTCTGGTAGCTGCGCCGCGGCGGCCGGCAGCTCGGCCACTGCCCCGTGGCGCTCGACGCCATGGTGCGGCGGTTCACACGCTGCGGCCCTTCGAGGCGGTCGGGAAGCTCACGGGTCTCGCGCGAGACGCGCTCCGGATCTTCCGACGCCATGTACGCCACCATCGCCGCCAGCGTCGCGTTGTTGCGCAGATCGTCGAAGACGATCTTGTCGAAGGTGTCGATGCCGGTGTGCCAGGTGTACTGCCGGTAGTCCGGGTAGTTCGACTGGAAACGGAACGCGGGCGCGGGCTTGCAGATGAACGACATGTGGTCGCTGCCGCCCGACTCGGGCATGCCCGGGATATCGAGCTCGATGTGGTCGGTGATCTGGTTGGGGATCGCCGAGAACCAGCGCGCGAAGTGCTCGCCGGCTCCGGTGAAGCCCATCATCCGGATGTAGTCGACCCGCCAGGTGCCGTTGTCCTGGTTGAACGCGGCCTGGAGGCCGTCCACGACCTCCGGGTTGTCGGCCGCGTACGCCGTGGAGCCGATCAGCCCCTGCTCCTCGGCGCCCCAGTGGCCCACGACGATCGTCCGTCGGGGGTTCGGGTAGGCCGTCTTCAGGATTCGCATCGCCTCGAGCATCATGATCGTGCCGGTGCCGTTGTCGGTCGCGCCCGAGGCGCCGTCCCAGGAGTCGAGGTGTGCGCCCAGCATGACGTACTCGTCGGGCAGCTCGCTGCCCGGGATCGTAGCGACGACGTTGAAGGCCGGCACCTCGCCGAGGAACTCCGCCTCGGCCTCGACCCGAACGCGGGGCGACTGCCCGTTCGCGGCGAGCCGGGCCACCAGGCCGTAGTCCTCACAGCGGAGCTGGATGCTGGGCATCTCGGTCGTGCTGGAGTCGAAGATCTTGTCCGCGCCCCACCCGTCCGACCAGTTCGCCCGGAAAACGCCCGCCGCACCCGCGGCCTCGAGGCGGCGGGCGATCTCGTCCTCGAGCGCCCCGGCGCTGCCCCGGGCCTGGCCGAGGGCGGCCAGCATCGACCGGCCCCACGCGCTCTCCGACTCGGCCCGGTCCGCCTGCATGCGGGCATACGAGTCCGCCGTGGCATGCGCCTCCCACGACTCGGGAGCCCGACACGTCGGCTCGGGGAAGGAGATCGCCACGAACCGACCCCGTGCTTCGGGGAGCCAGGCCTCGAACTGGGCGGCGCTCGAGAAGGTCGGGAGGATCAGGACGTCGGCCTCCACCGGGCCGTCCGTGCCACCGCTCCACGCGAGCATCATGCCCTCGAGCGTCCGCACGCGGGGCGCGATCAGGTCCACGTGCGTGATTCCCCGCTCCCAGCCCCGCCAGGTGCCGTACTCCTGCTTCTCGGCCTCGACACCCCACGAGGCGTACGTGGACAGGAGCCAGTCGCCCGCCGCCTCGTACTGCGGTGTCCCCGTCAGCCGGGGGCCGATCGAGTCGAGAAGGACCTGTGCGAGCGGGTAGGCCTGCGAGCCGTCCCCCATGCCCTCGGACCACATCCGCCGGATCACGGGATCGTCGGTGGGGAACGTCTGGGCGGACGTCGGCGCCGCGACCGTCGTGAGTGCCAGGGCGAGCGCGGGTGCACAGAGCCACGTCTTGGTCATGCCTTCTCCGTTCGCTTCGTGGTGCGTGCGCCGGGCGGCCCGGCGCGATCGAGGCAATCTACTCCGCCTGAGCCGAATCGTCCCCGCCTCCGGTGAAGCCCCTCGAGCGACCGATGAAACGAAGCGAGGGGGGATCCACGATGGGGAGGGCGATGGAAGGCTGGCTGGGCACGCTGCGGCAGGCGGCGATGCTCGGGCTCTCGGGGTTCATGCTCATGAGCTCGCTCGCGGCGCTCGGCGCAGCCGCGCGGCGCCCGCCGGCCGACGAGATCGTGGCGACTCCGGCCACGTGGAAGGACGGCAGCGACCAGCTGGTGCGACCGGACCGGATGCCCCCCGCCACGACGGCACCGTGCACCGCCCCGGCCGAGGCCGGATCGGTGGAGACCCGAGCGGTCGGTGCGGAGCGTCAGCTCGGCCGCGCGGCCCGCAAGAGCCCCCTGGCTTCGGATACCGTGGGGTGCGCGTCGCCCAGGCGCTCCACGAGGAGCGACTCGACGTCCTCCAGCAGCGTCGCGGCCTCGCCCCGGCGACCGGCCTCGAGGAGGAGACGGGCGGACTCGAGCGTGGCGCCCGTCGCGTAGCGGACGGACGGCCGGCAGAGGCGCC
>CALJLC010000271.1 GCA_937982605.1 uncultured Gemmatimonadales bacterium
GCCCGGCTGGCGCCGACGCACGCCCGCACCGCGAACTCGCGCTCCCGGGCCGTTCCCCGGGCCAGCAGCAGCGTCGCCAGATTCAGACACGCCACGAGGAGCACACCCGCGGCCCCCGTCAGGAGCGCCAGCAGGACGGGCCGCGCGTGGGCCGTGGCGTCGGTGTGCAGTGGGCGGACCGAGAACCCCAGACCCGCCGCGGCGTACGCGGGCAGCTCCGCGCGCAGCGCCTGCGCCACCCGGTCGGCCTGCTCCTGCGCCTCCACGACGGACGCGCCGGTCGCGAGCCTGCCCACGGCTACTCCGGTGTTGTCCGAATCCTGGTCGAGGAGTCGCTCGGGCTCCCGATGGAAGGCGGTGAGAGGCACCGTCAGCGGCACCCAGACGTCGACGTCGGTCATGACGCCCGCGTCCGGGGGGAGCGCCAGCCGGAAGCCGGGCGGCATCACCCCGACGACCCGCGCCGGGAATCCGTTGACCCGGACCGTGCGCCCGACGACGCCCGGATCCGCAGCGAAGGCGCGCCGCCACACCCCGTCGGCGAGCACGACGGAAGGCGCGGAGCCCTCTCCACCGACATCCGCGCCCCCGGCTCCGTCTGCGGGCTCGAAAGTCCGACCGAGCGCCGCCGGGGCGCCGAGCACGTCGAAGAAGCCGCTGGTGACCGACGCGATCCGGACCGGGTGCGCGGCGTCTCCGGCGTCGGAGTCCAGCGCCCCGTCCACACCCCGGATCGAGAACGCCACCGATGCCAGCCGGTCGACCCCGGCCTGGAGCGCGGCCACGTCCGGCCCGGCGACCGGAATCCGCTCCGTGGACCCGGGGCGCGTGTTCCAGATCAGCACGAGCTCGTCCGGCCGCTCGTACGGCGGGGGGCGGAGCAGGACCCCGTCGACCAGGGAGAACATGGCAGTATCGGCCCCGAGGCCGAGGGCGAGCGTGCCGACCGCCACCGCGGTGAAGGCGGGGCTCCGAAGCAGCGTGCGCAGCGCGAAGCGCAGATCCTGTCCCCACCCGCTCGCCGACTCCTCCCACGACGTCGCCGCCGCGATTCGGGCGGCCTCCAGGCGAAGCGCCAGGCCACTGCGCAGAATATCCGCTGCCTCGGCGAGCCCCTCCCGGAACCCCGCCCACCTCCCGCGGCGGCGGGCCTCGTCCGCGAGCTCCAGCGACGCGTCCAGCATCGCCCGCCCCATCGACTCGCGGCGTGCACGCGGCCAGCTCCGGAGGCACAGCCGGAGCAGCGCTCCGAGGAACCCGCCCCGATCTGCGCGCGAACTCGCGGGCTCAGGCACCCGCGGCGTCTCCCAGCAGGTCCTTGCTCCGGGCCAGACCGAGCACCCGGGAAAGGCGCGCCGCCTCGGTGCGGGCCGCGGCACGACCGTCGGCCGTGATCCGGTAGTAGCGTCGCCGCTCGTCCGCGTCCGCGGCGGGCGCCTCGGCCTCGGTCACCAGCCCCTCGTCCTGCAGGCGCGCGAGGGCGGCGTACACGGTCCCCGTCCGGAGGCCGCTCCTCCCCTCGAGCCCGCGGAGGCGCTTGACGAGCGCGTAGCCGTGGAGGTGCTCGTCGGTCAGCGCCACCAGGATGTTGAAGGCGAGATCGGTCAGGAGCCCGTCGGCCACGGTATCCTCCTCGCAGGTGTACTTTTTACAGGTATACATGTGAAGGGTACAGCGCAACCGCGGGGCCCGCAAGCAGTGTCCCACATCGAAACCGCCAGTTCGAAGCCTGCGTACGGGGCACCGGACGGGTCGCGCCGACCCGATCCGTAATTCGACCGACGGGAGGCCGGGGGGACGTGGACACCTTTGCGCAGGATTTCCGCTACGCGCTCCGCAAGCTGGTGCGGGCGCCGTTGTTCACCTCGATCGCGGTGCTCACGCTCGCGGTCGGGATCGGCAGCAACGCCGCGATCTTCAGCGTCGTGAACGGGGTGCTGCTCAAGCCCTTGCCCTTCGAAGACCCGGAGACCCTCATCGGCGTCTGGCACGAGGCTCCCGGCCTCGGCTTCGAGTCGCTCAACCAGTCCCCGGCGCTCCACTACACGTACGCGAGCGAGTCGCGCACGCTCGAGACCGTCGGCATGTGGGACAACGGCGCGGTCTCGGTGACGGGCCTCGACGAGCCCGAGCGCGTCGAGAGCATGAGCGTCACGTGGGAAACGCTTCCGATGCTCGGTGTGACGCCGTTCCTGGGCCGGACCTTCACCGAGGAGGAGGACTCGCCGGACGGCCCCCGGACCGTGATCCTCGGCCATGGCTACTGGGAGTCCCGCTTCGGGGCGGACCGCGGCGTGCTGGGGCGCACGCTCACGATCAACGGCCGCTCGTACGAGATCATCGGCGTGATGCCGGAGGGATTCCGCTTCCTGCGCTACGATCCGGAGGTCTACCTCCCCTTCCGCTTCGACCAGTCGACGATCTTCGTCGGCAACTTCAGCTACCAGGCGATCGGACGCCTCGCCCCCGGAGCGACGCTCGAGCAGGTCGACGCCGACCTCGACCGGATGGTCCCGATCGCCATGGAGCGCTATCCCGGGCCGCTCACGCTCGGCATGATCCAGGAGACCGGATTCGCGGGTAACGTGCGCCCGCTCAAGGAGGACGTCGTCGGCGACGTCGGCTCGGTCCTCTGGGTGCTGCTCGGCACGGTGGGCATCGTCCTGCTCATCGCGTGCGCCAACGTGGCCAACCTCTTCATCGTCCGGGCCGAGGGCCGGCAGCGGGAGATCGCCGTGCGGACGGCGATGGGGGCCGGCCGGGGCAAGGTCACCGGCCAGCTCCTCCTCGAGAGCGTTCTGCTCGGGGCGGCCGGCGGGGCGCTCGGTCTCGCCTTCGCCTTCCTCGGGCTGCGCGGCCTCGTGGCGCTCGGCCCCGAGAGCCTGCCGCGCCTGCCCGAGATCGGCATCGACCCGATCGTGCTCGCCTTCACGCTGGGCATCTCCGTCATCGCGGGCGTGCTCTTCGGGCTCGTCCCCGCGCTGCAGTACGGCCGCCCGAACCTCACGGCCTCGCTCAAGGAGGGCGGTCGCGGGGGGAGCGCCGGCCGTGAACGCCACGTGGCGCGGAACACCCTCGTCGTGGCGCAGATGGCGATGGCGCTCGTCCTCCTGGCCGGCTCCGGGCTCATGATCCGAAGCTTCCAGGCGCTCCAGGCCGTCGAGCCGGGATTCAGCGAGCCCGAGTCCGTCCTCTCCTTCCGGGTCTCGATCCCGTCGGCCGAGATCGAGGACCCGGTGCAGGTGGCGCTTGCTCACCGCCGGATCCTGGACGAGGTGCGCGCCATCCCGGGCGTGCGGGCGGCGGCGTACTCGTCCTCCGTGACGATGGACGGCTGGGACTCCAACGATCCCATCGCGGTCGAGGAGTTTCCGCTCGAGGCCGACCAGCTTCCCCCGGTCCGGCGGCTCAAGTACGTGGGCGGCGACTACCCGGCCACTATGGGCAACACGGTTCTGGCGGGCCGCGCCATCACCTGGGCCGACGTCGACGACCGCACGAACGTGGCCGTGGTGACCGCGAACTTCGTGTCGGACTACTGGGACTCCCCCGCGCAGGCGATCGGGAAGCGCATCGCCATGTCGCTCGGCAACAGCACCGGCGGCGACGTCTGGCACGAGATCGTCGGCGTCGTGGCCAACGAGTACGACGACGGTACCTCCCAGCAGCCGGTGGCCACGGTGTACTGGCCGCAGGTGCGGGAGTCGTGGTACGACGCGGAGATCTACACGCCCCAGTCGATGGCGTACGCCGTTCGCGTGGCGGGATCCGACGCTCGCGCGATCCTGCCCCGGGTGCGCGAGGCCGTCTGGGCGGTCAACCCGAACCTGCCGCTCGCGCGGGTAGCCACGCTCGACGAGTTCGTCTCCGAGTCGACGGCCCGGACGTCGTTCACGCTGATCATGCTGGCGATCGCCGCGGGGGTCGCCCTCTTTCTCGGGGCGGTCGGGATCTACGGCGTGATCTCGTACGTGGTGGCTCAACGGACCCGGGAAATCGGGGTGCGGATGGCGCTCGGCGCCGAGCGGGCCGACGTCCGTCGCATGGTACTCAAGCAGGGAGCGACGCTGGCGATGGCGGGGGTCGTGATCGGCCTCGCGGCCGCGGCCGGAGTCACGCGACTCATGGCCTCGCTCCTCTTCGGGGTCGAGCCGATCGACGTGCCGACGTTCGCGGCCGTGGCGGTGGCGCTGTCGGCGATCGCCCTCCTGGCCAGCTGGCTCCCGGCCCGGCGCGCTTCGACCGTCGATCCGGTGGTCGCGCTGCGCTTCGAGTGAGGCGCAACCTTTTCGGCGGAAGACTCGTCTGACTCTTCATCAGGGCGGCATACAAAGGGGAGAGGCCATGTACCAGTTCCGGACGGACGCGCTCTCGATCGCGATGATCGTCGGAGGCGCCACGCTCGCCGGGGGAGCGACCCTGCTCCTCGCGAGCGCGGGGGAAGAGGCGGAGGAGGCGAGCCGGTGCTCGCACGTGGTCACCGCGGAGCGGATCAACGAAGAGCGCCGCGTCGTCGTCGCCCTGAACGGTGGTGAGCGCACGCTCGTCGTCGCCCCGACGGTCGAGGCCCACACCGACGAGTGCGGCACGGTGGTGCGGGTCGCGGACGTCGACGTGCAAGTGCAGCGGGAGACTCAGGAGCGGGTTCGACACGAGCTCGAGCGAGCCGAGGAGATCCGTGAGCGCGCGCTGGAGCGGGCGCGCCATCGGTCCGAGGAGGCCCGCCACCGCGCCGTCGAGGCCGAGCGGCGCGCCGCCGAGCGCCTCGTCCGCGACCAGGAGCGCCAGCTCCGGGATCAGGAGCGCGTCCGGCGCGACGAGGAGCGTGCCCGCCGCGACGAGGAGCGCGCGCGTCGGGACCAGGAGCGTCGGGCGCGGGCCGAGGCGCGGGCGCAGGCCCGGGCCCACGAGCACGACCGTGACTACGATTACGACTACGACTACGACTACGACTTCGATTTCGATTTCGACTTCGACTTCGACTTCGACGAGATGGGCTTCGCCTTCGAGATCGACGGCGGCACGATGGTCATCGACCTCAGCAGCCTCGAGGGCCTCTCCGAGGAGCTCGAGGGCCTGACCCGCGAGCTGGAGGGCCTCGACGAGCA
>CALJLC010000272.1 GCA_937982605.1 uncultured Gemmatimonadales bacterium
CGCCGTCGGAGATGGTCGAGTTCAAGTTCCACTGCGCCATGCCGATGTTCGTGGCGCGGCAGTGGATCCGGCACAGGACCGCGTCGGTCAACGAGCTCTCCGCGAGGTATTCGCTCATGCCGCTCCTCTTCTACGAGCCCGGGGCGGAGCAGTTCGCGCTCCAGAGCCGCTCGAACAAGCAGGGACGGGAGGGCGGGGCACCCCCGGAGGTCTATCGGGAGGCGATCGAGCGCTGGGAGCGACTGCGCAGGGAGGCCGGCGACACGTACCGGTGGCTGCTCGAGGAGGACGTGGCCCGGGAGATCGCGCGCATCGACCTGCCCGTCTCGACCTACACGCAGTGGTACTGGAAGATCGACCTGCACAACCTCCTGCACTTCCTCACGCTCCGGGTCGACCCGAGGGCCCAGTGGGAGATCCAGGAGTTCGCGCGAGCCATTGCCGGGATGGTGAAACGCGTTGCGCCGCTCTCGTACGAGGCGTGGGTGGACTACGACCTCTCGGCGGAGCCCGTGACGCGGGTCGAGCGCGAGATCCTCGCCCGGCTGCTGGCGGCCGACGAGGACGGGATCACGGCCCGCGAAGGCGCGGCCGTCTCCCTCGACGAGATGAAGGAGGCAGGGCTCTCGGGCCGCGAGGTGAAAGAGCTCCTCGAGAAGATCCAGGCGCCCGAGCGCCCCGATTTCGAGCTCGACCTCTCGTCGATGGTCGACGCGGACACCATGGCGGCGAAGATGTTCGAGGCCGTGCCGGACCAGGGCCTCGAGTAGCTACTTCACCCAGACGGTCTTCGCGTTGGTGAACTCGCGGATGCCGAGCGGGCTGAGCTCCCGGCCGTAGCCGCTCTCCTTCGTCCCACCGAACGGCAGGCGCGGATCGGACTTCACGATCCCGTTGACGAAGCAGTTCCCGGCGTCGAGGCGCTCGGCGGCGATCCGCTCGCCCTTCTCGGCGTCGCTCGTGTAGACCGCGGCGCCGAGGCCGAAGGACGTATCGTTGGCGATCCGGATGGCGTCGTCCTCGTCCCCGGCCGGCACGATCGACGCGACCGGCCCGAAGAGCTCCTCGGAGTACGCCGGCATGCCCGGCGCCACGTCGGCCAGGATCGTGGCCGGATACCACGCGCCGGGGCGGTCCGGAACCGTCCCGCCGGTCACGAGGCGGGCGCCCGCGCGGACGGAGCGCTCGACCTGGTCGTGGAGCTGATCCCGCAGGTCGACGCGGGCCATGGGGCCCAGGCGGGTGTCGGGATGGGTCGGATCGCCCTGGAGCCACGTCGCCATGGCGCCGCGGAGCTTCTCCTCGAACGCCTCGCGAACCTCGGCCACGACGACGAAGCGCTTGGCCGCGATGCAGCTCTGCCCGGTGTTGATGAGGCGGCCGGTGGCGCAGCTCGCGGCCGCCGCGTCGAGGTCCGCGTCGGCGAGGATCAGCGAGGGGTCGCTCTCGCCGAGCTCGAGCACGCAGGGCTTGATCGCGGCGCCCGCGCGCGCCGCCACGGCCTTGCCGGCGCGGACGCTGCCGGTGAGCGAGACGCCGCGGATGCGGGGGTCGTCGATGAGATCGCCCGCGGCGTCGACGCCGACGAAGAGGTTCGCGAAGAGCCCGTCCGGGTAGCCCGCGTCGTCGAAGAGCCGCTCGAGCGCTCGAGCGCAGTCGGGAACGCTGGGGGCGTGCTTGAGCAGCGCGGCGTTGCCGGCGGTCACGGCGGGGACGGCGAAGCGGATCACCTGCCAGAAAGGGAAGTTCCACGGCATGATGCCGAGCACCACGCCGAGTGGCCGGTACGTCCAGTAGCTCCGCACCGCGTCGGTGTCGACCTCGACACGCGCCAGATGCGCGGCGGCGTGGTCGGCGTAGTAGTCGCATACCCACGCGCACTTCTCCGCCTCGGCGACCCCCTGCGACACCGGCTTGCCCATCTCGCGGGTCATCAGCGCGCCGTACTCGTCCTTCCGCTTGCGGAGCAGCGCGGCGAGCGCGCGCAGGCGCTCGGACCGTTCCGCGAACGCGGAGTTGCGCCACGCGAGATGCGCCTCGTGGGCGGCGGCCACCCGCCGCTCCACCTCGTCGGGGGCGTGATCGTCGTAGCGGGCGTGCTCGGTGGCGTCGGCGGGATCGATCGAGACGAAGGTCATGGGGGCGGATCGGTTGGGTGGAGCTTTCCGGGGTTCGCATCATAGCGCGACCGCAACACCGCGGAAGTCGGCGCCCCCGCCGGGTGATGGGGACACTCCGCGCCCCGCCGAGAAGCGGGGCCGCCCCCGGGAGCGGAACGGGCCGCCCTTCGATCGCGACGCGACCCCGCGGCTCCTGCGCCTGGCCCACTGGCGATCGTCGGCCGGCCTTCAGAGCTTGCCGGTGCCCTCGCCCGGGGCCGGCCGGAGGCCCGGCCGGTCCGTGCCGACCTCCGCGGACCTCGCCCCGGTACCACACCTCGTCCGTCCCGACTCCCGTCCAGGCAGGTTTCCCCGTGCCCGACTCCTCCGCCCCGCTCCGCGACGGGTCGCCGAAGGCCAGCCCGATCCGCCTCTTCGTCACGGGCGGGACCTTCGACAAGGAATACGACGAGATCCACGGGACGCTCGACTTCCGGGACACGCACCTCCCGCAGATGCTCGAGCTCGGACGGTCGCGGCTCGACGTGCGGGTGCGGACGCTCATGATGGTCGACTCCCTGGAGATGACCGAGGCCGACCGGGAGCTGATCGCCAACAACTGCCGCGAAGCGCCCGAACCCTTCGTCGTGATCACGCACGGCACGGACACGATGGTCGAAACGGCCCGCGTGCTGGCCGCCGAGGTACCGGACAAGACGATCGTCCTCACGGGCGCCATGATCCCGATCGCCTTCGGAAGCTCCGACGGCCTCTTCAACCTGGGCGGTGCCCTGACGGCGGTTCAGGTGCTCCCGCCGGGCGTGTGGATCACCATGAACGGGCGCGTCTTTCCCTGGGACCGGGTCCGCAAGAACCGGGATACCGGCGTCTTCGAAGCGACCGACTGACGGCCCGGGGACGCCCGTCGCGGGCGGCGTCCCAACCTCAGCCGCTTCTGCGGCATCGGATGGGCACGGGACTTGTGCAACGGGACGAAGCACGCTAGTAGCATAAGCAGCTTATGTCACAGTGCCGGCCTCGGACGCGATCCGGAGGTCGGCCCGAATCGGAGGAGGGAAGGGATGGGCGTCGACTCGGACACCCTGTACGGGACGATGAACCTCCTCGTGCTCCAGGCCCTGCGCGACGGGCCGCTGCACGGGGTCGGCGTCATGCGTCGGATCGAGGGCTCGACCGACGGGCTCCTCCGCATCGAGGAAGGCGCGCTCTATCCGGCGCTGCACCGCCTGGAGCGCGATCGACTGGTCGAGGGCGAATGGGGCCGCACGCCCGAGAACCGGCGCGCCAAGTTCTATCGGCTGACGAGGAAGGGACGTCGGCAGCTCGAGCGGGACGCCGCGCGATGGGCCCGCCACGCCCGGGCAGTCGCCGGGATGCTCGAGGTGGGTGAGGTCGCGGGCTGACCCCCACCGGGAGACGGGACGATGGAATGGAAGGACGTGTGGCGGGTGCTCTCCCCGCGTCGGGCGGTGCACCCGGACGTGGACGAGGAGATCGCCTTTCACATCGAGGAGCGGATCCGCGAGCGGGTCCGGGCCGGATGGGACGAGGAGGAGGCCCGACGCGACGTGCTCGAGCGCTTCGGGGATGTGGAGCGGGTGCAGGCCGAGTGCCGGGAGTACGGCACGCAGAGAGTGGACGCCGAACGGTGGAGGTCGACGATGGACGGGTGGTGGAGAGACGTGCGCTTCGCGCTGCGCGGGCTGAGGAAGAATCCGGGCTTCGGAGCGGTCGTGATCACGACGCTCGCGCTCGGCGTGGGGGCGACGACGGCGGTATTCAGCGTGCTTGGAGGAGTGGTGCTCCGACCGCTGCCCTTCCCGGCGCCTGATCGGCTCGCCGTGGTGTGGCAGAACGACCGGGCCACCGGGACGGTCCGGGAGAACGCTTCGACGTCGGACTACTACGACTATCTGGAGCGCAACCGGACCTTCCAGGACCTGGCCATCTTCGGCCTCGGCACCGCCGTCCTCTCGCGTGACGACGCTCCGCCGATCCAGCTCAACGCGGCGTCGGTGAGTCGAAATCTGGTCGACGTCCTGCGGCTCGAGCTGCAGGCCGGCCGGAATTTCACGTCCGACGAGGACAGGCCGGGCGGCCCGAACGCCGTCATTCTCACCGATCGGGTCTGGATCGTCCTCCTCGACTCCGTCCCGCAGCTCGTGGGCCGGACGGTCCTCATCGACGACACGCCGCACGTGGTGGCCGGTGTGCTACCCGCCGGCATCGACTACCCCGCCGGGGAGACCGACGTCTGGCTCCCCATCCAGCAGGCGCGATCGATCGCCACGCGACCCCAGCACTGGGTGCGCGTCGTGGGTCGGCTCGCCGACGGCGTCGCGATGGCGGCGGCGCAGGAAGACATGACCCGCATCATGGCGGATCTCGAGGTCGAGTTCGCGAACGACAACGTGAACCGGGGCGCCTTCGTCGAGCCCCTCGCCGACGTCGGCCGAGGCGACCTGAAGCGCACGCTCTGGGTCCTCTTCGGCGCCGTGCTCGCGGTCCTGGCCATCGCCTTCGTCAACGTGGCCAACCTCCTGCTGGCGCGGGGCGCCGCGCGAACCCGGGAGCTGGCCGTGCTCACCGCCGTGGGGGCCGGCTCACGCGACATCGTCCGGCGCTTCTTCGTCGAGGGCGCGGTGGTCACCGCCATCTCCGCGGGGCTCGGCGTCGTGCTCGCGGGACTCGGCGTGCGCCTCCTGACCGCGCTCGCTCCGGCCGAGGTGGCCGTGCTGGGCCGTCCTCAGATCAACGGCGCCGTCCTCGCCTTCGCGCTCGGCGTCGCGGCCCTGGTGTGCACCGGCTTCGCGATCTTCCCGTCGCTCCAGACCCGCCGCGTCGACCTGCAGCGTGAGCTGAAGGACGGGCGCACGACGGACGGCGGCGCGGTCGGGCTCGGCTTCCGGCGGCTCCTCGTTTCGGCGCAGCTCGCGCTGGCGGTGGTGCTACTCCTCGGCGCCACGCTCCTGATCGGGACGGTGCGGAACCTCCAGGAGATCGATCCCGGGTTCCGGGTGGAGAATCGGCTGCGCGTGGACTTCATGATCCCGGCCAGCCGGTATCCCGACTTCTCGACGTACCCGAACTGGCCCGAGATCTTCGCGCTCCTCGGCGACCTCGAGGCCGAGGCCGAGGCGATCCCCGGGGTGGGTTCCGCGTCCGTCCTCCTCAACCA
Organism: uncultured Gemmatimonadales bacterium; assembly: GCA_937982605.1. Lineage (GTDB taxonomy): Bacteria > Gemmatimonadota > Gemmatimonadetes > Longimicrobiales > Gaopeijiaceae > UBA2589. The sequence goes on from CALJLC010000272.1 coordinate 5,299, forward strand.
TCCCCTCGACCCGGGCTTCACGAACTCCTTCCAGATCGAAGGCCAGCCGTACGATCCGTCCCAGGGCGAGATGACCACACGGCTGGTGACGCCGGGGTACTTCGAGACGACGGGTCTCGAGCTGGTGGCGGGCCGGCTGCTCGACGAATCCGATCGGGTGGAGACGCCGCCCGTGATCGTCCTCAACCGGGCGGCCGCGGAACGGTACTTCCCGGAAGGCGGAGCCATCGGCCAGCGCATCGCCTTCTGGGGGCGGACGTTCCGCGAGGTGGTGGGGATCGTGGAGAACGAGCGGATCCACGGGCTCACGGCGGAGCCGCCTCCGGCGATGTACGTGACGCTCTACCAGAGCCCTCCGCGGCCGGCCAAGATGACGATGATGCTGCTGACGGACGTCCCGCCGCTCGACCTCGTCGAACCGGTGCGCCAGGCGGTCGGCCGGGTCGACGGCTCGGTGCCGGTCTTCAACGTCTCGACGATGGAGGCGACGCTCCAGGAGGCGATGGCGCGCGAACGCTTCGCTTCGACCCTGCTCTCGATCTTCGCGGTCGTCGCCGTGGTCCTCGCCGTGCTCGGCGTGCACGGCGTGCTCGCGTACCTGGTGGCGCAGCGGGGTCACGAGGTGGGGATCCGGATGGCCCTCGGCGCCACGCGCCGGGACGTGGTGCGGATGGTCGTGCGCCAGGGTGTCTCGATGACCCTCCTGGGCGTCGGCGTGGGGATCGCGGTGGCGCTCTCGGTGTCCGGGGCGCTCCAGAGCCTTCTCTACGGCGTGTCCGCCACCGCTCCGGCCACCTACGCGGCGGTCGGGATCGCCCTGGCGTCGGTGGCGCTTGCCGCGACGGCGCTCCCGGCGCACCGGGCCGCGTCCATCGACCCGGTCCGCTCGCTCAGGGCGGAGTGAGGGTGGGCGGGCGCGGGGGGACCCCCGCGCCCGCTACCGGACGCCGCCGCCGGGGCGCCGCGTGCGGAGCCGATCGGCCTCGCGCGCGATGGCCCGCACCCGCGGGTCGGTGCGGAGGTCGTCCCATGCGGGGTCGGTCCGGATACGGACCACGGCGGGATCGCCGCCCTCCGTCGCCTCCACCAGGAGCTCCACGGCCTCCCGGTCGTTGCCGAGGGCCGCGTGCGCCGTCGCGAGGTCCATCGCCGAGACCGGACGGTCCGCCGCCCGCAGCGACTCGAGCCGCTCGAGGCGCCAGCTCCAGTACCCCGCGCGGCCCTCCTGGCGAACCGCCGCCGTCAGTGCCTCCACCGAGGTGGCGTCCGGCGCCTCGGGTCCCCCCGCCTCGTGCCAGCGCTCCACCGCGTCCACCGCGCCTCTCACGTTGCCCTGGGATACCCGGGCGTGCACCAGCGCGGACCACGCGCGGTCGTGCTCGGGCGTTTCGTCGACGACTTCCTCGAGGATCCGGGCCGCATCCGCGAAGCGTCCGCCACCGAGGTAGCGAAGCGCGTAGCCGGTCTCCCGATCGGGTCCGGACGGGCCGGCGCCCGCGCCGGCATCGGACCAGCGGCGCACCCGCTCCTCGATCCGCTCCCCCAGCGTGGTGAAGGAGGCGACCCAGGCCGTGTCGAACCCTCCCACGTCGATCCGCAGCGTGTCCGAGCCGTCCGGGAGGACCATCGCCGTCGTGCGCCGCCCCGACGCGAGCGTCTCGGTCGGCGGCAGCTCCGGCGCCGGGATCGCAGGTTGCGCCGGCATGACGCGGGGCATGCTGCGCTCGATGAGCGCCAGCACCTCGCGGGCCTCGATGGAGGACGAGTCGATCTCCAGCGCGGCGGCCGCCTCCTCGTGGGCCCGCTGCATCTCCGCGCCGGAAACGTCCACCTCGTCCAGCTCGACCAGGAATCGGGCGCCGGCCAGGCCGGCGAGGGCGGGCGCGAAGTCGGGGTCCTGCTCCACCGCCTCCTCGAAATACCGCATGGCGGTGCGATATCCGTCCGGCGTCCCCTGCTCGTAGGCGTAGCGGCCGCGGAAGAAGGCCTCCTGCGCCGCGGGGTCCACGTCGAGCGCGGCCTCGGTGAAGACCGCCGGATCCGCGTCGCCCGCCACCGTCGCCACGACCTGCCGGGCGATCTCCGTCTGGAAGGCGAGCACGTCGTCGACGCGCTCCTCATCCCATTGGAGGGTCTCGATGTGGGAGTCGCTGGGGGCGTGGATGATCTGTAGCGTGACCCGTGTCCGGTCGCCCGACCGGGTGATCGATCCCTCCACGATCACGTCCACGTCGAGCTCGCGGCCGATCTCGGGCGCGGTGAGGGTGCTCTGCGCGTAGCGCATCACGGTGGTGCGCGAGACCACGCGCAGGCCGTCGAGCTTGCTCAGCTTGGCGATGAGCTCCTCGTGCATGCTCGACGTGAAATACGCCTGGTCGGAGTCCGGTGAGTAGTCGGCCAGGGGCAGCACCGCGATGGAGCGGATCGGGTCGGCGGGATCGTAGGAAGCCGCGGTCACGCCCGACCGCACGGCCCCGACCTCGGGCACCTGGAGCACGCCCTGACGGGTGAGCCAGAGGCCCAGGCCCCCGGTGGCCCCGATCGTGGCAAGGAGCAGCGTGCCCAGCGCCGCGCGCCGAAGCGGCCCCGACGGTGCTCCGTCGGTGCGGGTGATGCCTTCCCGCGACACGTCGTACACCCAGGCGAGCACGAGGGACGGCGGGAATGCCAAGGTGGTGGCGATGACGAGGAGCCGGAGGCCCGACTCCCCGATCCCGAAGGCGGGGAAGACGATCTCGGCGAGCTGGAGCACCACGAAGGCGCCCGCCCCGTACGCGAACGCGAAGCGCACCACGTGGCGGCGCCGAAGCTCCGCCACGAAGTCGCTCAGACCGGTGCCCTGCTCGTGCTCGTTCATCGTCCAGAGGATGCCGACCGTCCGTTGACCGTTAGGGTACACGACGGCGCGCCGGCGGTTCGCGGTCTGGTCACGTGGCTCCCCGCCGGAGGTCGGGGCGCCACCCGGCCTCCGGCGGACGCTCCGTCAGAACGCCTTCAGATAGGTCAGCTTGACGACGCCGGTCCGCCGCAGCCAGCGCGGGTCCCGCGGGTCGTCGAGCGGTCCGGTGCGGTATCCGGTGTCGATGACCACGAAGAGGTCGCTGCCCGGGGTGTGGATCCAGTCGACGCGGACGTTGGCCTGCAGCGTGTTCGAGACGTCGTCCCACTGCACGAGGGCGTAGGCGAAGAGCCGCCGATTGAGGGCCGCTTCGAGACGCGTGCTCAACAGGGTGGTCGAGAAGTCACCGTCGGGGACGGGTAGCGACACGTCGTTCCAGCTCGCCCTCGTGTCGACGGTAAGGTGGCGGTTCAGGATCCAGACGAGGCCGCCGCCGAGCTCCGTACGGGTTCCGTTCCAGAAGTCGCCGAACGCGCCGTCGAGCCGCAGTCCGAGCGCGCGGGCCCGATTGGGCGTGAAGCTCGCCGACACCCGCCGGAAGGTGTAGTCGCCCCCGGGCAGCTCCCGGCCGTTGATGAAGTCCGGCTCGGTCAGGCGCTCGAAGCGCTCGTCACCCTGGATGGAGACGGCGTCTCCGGACTGCAGCGCGAAGCGGGCGGAGAGCAGGCGGAGGTGGGACTGCTTGTCGCGGTCGATCCCCGTGATCCGGTTCGCCGCCCCCGTGAGGAAGAGCTGACGCAGCCAGGGGCTCTGCTCGAAGCGGGGTCGAAACTGCACCTGTCCTCCCCACCGGTGCTGGTCATCGCGGCCCACGAATCCGAGCGCGGGCGCGTACGCCTCGCCGATCATCGTCCGCGTCACCTCGACCATGTAGCGGTCGTTCTGGAGGATGAGCTCGGCCTGCGCGGCGTCGGTGCGCATCTCCTCCCCGGTCGTCGGGTTGGTGCCGACGGCGTCGGAGTCCCACACCTTGGACGCCCACAGCAGGAAGGAGCTGCTCCCCCAGAAGCGGGTCACCAGATCGGCGCCCCCCACCCGGTTGTGGCCGCGGTCGGTGTCCTTGCTGGTGAAGATCGCCCCCACGGTCGTCCGCGGGAGCACGACGCCCTGGGCCCGCGCCACGGTGTTCCACGCCGCCGGAACCGCGTCGGGATCGGTCGGCGAGGCGACGCCCGGCGGTAGCGCGTCGTCCGTGCGCAGGCTCATCGCCCCGACCGAGAGGAAGCCGACCTGGCCGGTGGTGCGCCCGCCACCCACGATGTCGGCGTCCAGGCCGACCCGGCGCGAGAAGAAGACCTCCGCCTCGCGCGGGGCGCCGAACGCGAAGAGGCCGGCGCGCTCGAGGAAGAACTCGCGCTTCTCCGGAAAGAAGAGGTTGAAGCGAGTCAGGTTGATCTGGACGTTGTCGGCCTCCACCTGGGCGAAGTCGGTGTTGTAGGTGAGGTCCACCGTGACGTTCGAGGTCACCCCCGCCTTCACGTCGACACCCCAGTCCGCCTGGCGGGTGGTGCCGTCCGGCAGCGTCGTGGCGCCGGCGATGCCGTACGGCTTCACCTCGACGTGGCGGCCCCGCCTCAGGTCGCGCAGCCCGGTGAGGCGCGCGTACCGCGACACCTGGCGGATCCCCGTCCGGTACTCCTGGCCGATGTGCGGCCAGTAGACCTGCTCGTTCTTCCGTCGGATCGACCGGTACACGGCGATCCCCATCTCGGGAGCCTCGACGTCGGCGAAGCGGATCGTCGTGAACGGGATCTCGACCTCGAGGAACCATCCCTCGTCGGTGATGCGGGATTCGGTGGTGTAGATCCCGTCCCAGTTCCAGTCCTCGGTCGACTCGTCCGAGATGAGCGCGTCGTCCTGCGCGCCGAGCGCGCCGATCTCGAACATGTACGCGTTGCGGCGGTCGAGGTACGTGTCGAGCGCGATGCGGACGTTGTCGTCCTTGTCGATCCAGCCGCCCCGCTGGAGGATGTTGCCCAGGATGCCGTCGGGCTCCCCGTCGTACATCGAGAGCCCGAAGTAGAGCGCGCTCTCCGTGTACGCGATCCGGACCTCGGTGCGCTCGGTGGCCGGGGCGCCGTCGACCGGCTCGCGCTGGACGAAGCCGGAGAGCGGCTCGATCGTCGCCCAGAAGGGTTCGTCGAGCACGCCGTCGATCTCGGGTGCCTGCTCGATTCGATGCGCGACGGCGGTCCGGGGGATCGGGTCGGGGGCCGGCTGGGCGAGCGCGGGGGCGCCGACGACCAGCACCGGCCCGAGGACCGCCAGCGCCCGACGCGCGACCCGGGGCGGCGCGCTGCAGCCGGGTCGACCGATCGCACCTTCCCTTCGTCCGCTTCCACCCATCCCCCACCCCCGCCGGTTCAAGCGTGTCGTCGTCTCCGCAGGACCGCCCGCACCCGCAGGACGAAGAGCGGGCCGTCGATCGGCTTGGCGATATAGTCGTCCGCGCCGGCCTCGAACAGGCTCATCTCGATCTGCCGGTCGTTCGAGCCCGTCACCATGATCACGGGCACGTCCTCGGTCGAGGCCCGGCCCCGGAGAAGCTGGAGGACGCGCAGCCCGTTCATGCGGTCCATCCAGTAGTCGAGCGTCACGAGGTCGTACGACGGGTCGGCCGTCAGCGTGTCGAGCGCCGCCGCACCGTCCCGGGCCACGTCCACCCGGAAGCCCGCCTCCTCGAGGATGGAGCGGAAGAGCGCACGCTGGCCCGCCTCGTCGTCGACGACCAGGATGCGCGGACCGGCTCCCCTCGGAGGTGCTTCCTCGGGGGGCGGGGCGGCTCCGTCCTCGGAATCGGAATACGACTCCATGATCGCGGCGGCGATGGCGGCGGGGTCCGCGACCTGAACTCGGACGGTTCGGCCCGTCAGCTCGGCGACCTCCCGGCGGACCCCCTGCCCGAGCGGGTTGGCCGTGGCGACCACGATCTCGCGGTCCGTGCACGAGAGCGGAAGCACCGTGCGCCGACGCGCTACTCCGGCGGGCAGGAGCGCGGTCGCGCGCCGGTCCGCGGCGCCGAGCTCCGCCACCTCGAGCCGGGCCTCCTCCGCGATCCGGTGCGCGAGCTCGTGGTCCGCGAGGCCTTCCGACTCCCGCACGAGCCCCCACGCGCGCTCCAGCTGCTCCGGCGTCGCGGTATCCAGATCTCCGGCGCCGGCCGTCTCGGCGGCTTCCGCCACCGCGACCATCCAGCTTCCGAACGGGGCGTCCGAGGGCACGTGGCGGATGGGGTGTGGGCGGGTGGATGGCCGAGGGTCGCGCACAAGTTAGGCCTTCCGGGTGGAGGCCACACCCCTCGTGACCCGGCACGGTGCCGACCGTTCGAGCCTTCCTTAGATTCCGCGGTCCCCCACGCCGCCGGCGTCCCGCTCGGAGAACGACCCACACGGATGCAGATCGGATATCTGGACGGGCCGCGGCTCCGCCGCTCGCTCATCGCGGCTTGCGAGTACGCCCAGAGACAGCGGGCCGAGCTCAACCGCATCAACGTCTTCCCGGTACCGGACGGCGATACCGGGACGAACCTGGCCATGACCGTCCGGGCCGTGGCCGATCACCTGCGCCCCGTCACGGCCCGATCGGTTTCGGCAGTCGCGCCCGGGTCCGCGCCGGCTGGCGCTCTCGGGGCGCGCGGCGACTCCGGGATGATGCTCTCGCACTTCCTGCTGGGCTTCTCGGAGGCGGTCGACGGACGGGAGCGGATCTCGACGGCGGAATTCGGCGGGGCGCTCGGATCTGGGGTGGAGAAGCTGTACGACTCCCTGGACGACCCGGTCGAGGGAACGATCCTGACCGTGATGCGCGACGTGGCCACGGCGGCTCGCGAGTCGAAGGCGGCGGACTTCGTCCCCCTCGTGCGGCACGTGGTCGAGCACGCGCGCGACTCGCTCTCGCGCACCCCCGAGCAGCTCCCCGTGCTCAAGAAGGCGGGCGTCGTGGACGCCGGCGCCAAGGGCTTCGTGAGCATGCTGGAGGGCGTGCTCCTCTTCGTGCAGGGCGTGTCCCTGGCGGGAGACTCCGAGGCCGAAGGGACGGCGGCCGCCGAAGGCGACGAAGGGCCGGGGCCGATGGCCGCCGCGGTCGCGGACTTCGGCGCGGTCGAGGAGCAGTACCGCTACTGCACCGAGGCGCTGGTCCGTGGGCCGTCACTCCCCGCGCAGAAGGAGGCCCGCGCGGCGCTCCGCGACTTCGGGGACTCGCTGATCGTGATCCGTTCGGGCGACGTGCTCAAGGTCCACGTGCACACGGACGAGCCGGAGGAGGTCTTCGACTGGCTGCGCGGCGTGGGCACGCTGGTCACGCACAAGGCCGAGGACATGCAGGTTCAGCACGAGACGATCGGTCGCTCCGGCGGGCACGTGCAGCTTGCCCGGCGCCCGGTCGGTGTCGTGACCGACTCGGCGGCGGACCTGCCCGTCGAGATCGTGCGCGCGCACGGGATCCACGTCGTCCCGCTCGCCATCGTCGACGGGGACGTCTCCTATCGGGACGGAGTGGACATCACCGCCGATCAGTTCCACCGCATGCTCGAGTCGGCCGAAACGCTGCCGACGACCAGCCAGCCGACGCCCGCCGCGATCCTCGAGACGCTCGAGGCGGCCGCGGAGGAGTCCGAGTCGCTCGTCGGGGTGTTCCTCTCCTCGACGCTGTCCGGGACGTTCCACGCCGCCGAGGCCGCGGCCCGGCGATTCGACGGCGCTCCGATCGTGCTCGTGGACGGGCTCGGCAACTCGCTCCTGACGGGGCTCCTGGCGCTCAAGGCTGCCGAGCTGGCGGAGGTGGGCCGGTCGGCGAGCGAGATCGCCGAGGAGGTCCGACGGATCCGCGCCCGGTCCGGCATCCTCTTCACGGTGCGGAGCTTCGAACGGATGATTGCCTCCGGTCGGGTCGATCGGCGTCGAGCCCTCGTGGGGCGCTTCCTGGGCATCAAGCCGATCATGGGCATGCAGCCGGACGGCTCGGTCGTCGCCTACTCCAAGGCGTTCGGCGTGAAGCGGGCGCGCCGCGAGATGCTCCGGGTGCTCCGCTCGAACGTCCCGTACGACGCGCGCCGGCTCCGGTTCGGCGTCGTCCATGTCGGGATGCCGGAGATCGTCGACGAGATCGGCGCGGAGCTGCGCAAGGAGTACGGCCGGGACGTCGAGGTCATCGGGGCGCCGGCCACGCCGGTCATCTCCACGCACCTCGGCATCGGGGCGTGGGGCCTCGCGTGGATGGTCGAGGAGTGAGGGGCTAGCCGCGGGCGCGCTGCTTCCCGGCCACCAGGACGTCGAAGGTGGCGCGCTGCGCCGGGGTGAGGGACGGAGGCAGCCCGACGAGGAGCGCACGCGATCCGGTGTCGTCGGGGAGGTGCAGCACCAGTCGGGAGATGTCCGGTCCCTCCCACGCGTGCGCCCGGCCGGTCTCGTCGATCGACACCGTCCTGCCGGGCGCGACCGCCTGGGCCAGCCTGCGCCCGTATTCCGTCCATGCGTCGAGCGGCGCCGCCCCTCCGGCCACGCTCGGGATCAGCGTCTCCCGGTAGTAGGTGACCGACTCGTCGTATCCGGCGGGGTTGGCGTCCTTGAGCTCGCGAAGCCGCTCCCGGTAGAACTCGCGAGGGTCGCGGGCGCCCGTCTCGGCGATCGCGGCCTCGAGGGCCTGGTCTGCGGCCTGGATCAGCTCTTCGGACATCGCTCGGCTCGGCGCACGGCGTGGAGTCGGACGGCCCCCGCCACGGGTCGGGAGCCGGCTCCGGAAATCTCTCCCCACGCGCGGTGGCGTCAACGCGGGCCGTATCGGGCCACGTCGAAGTCGGGTAGCTTCCACCCCATGCACTATCCGATGGAGCACATCGAGGTCGACTGGGACATGTTCGGCGAGCTCTGCCGCGCGCTGGCCCTCAAGGTCGCCCGGGACTACGACCCGGAAGTCATCGTGGGGATCGCCCGCGCGGGGGCCATTCCGGCGGCGGTCATCGCGTCGATGCTCCGTCTCGACTTCTACTGCATGAAGATCTCGCGCCGCGGGGACGACGACGACGCCATCCGCGAGCGCCCCGAGATCCTCTCCGCCGCGCCGCGCCAGGTGCGGGGTCGGCGGGTGCTCATCGTCGACGAGATCACGACGTCGGGCGACACGCTGCGCCTGGCGCTGGCCGCGGTCCGCGACGTGCGTCCGGCCGAGGTGCGCACCGCCACGAGCTTCGCCCGCACGACGGGATACCAGCCGGACTATTCGGCGCTGACGATGGACGCGAACGTGATCTTCCCGTGGGACCGGAAGGTCTTCGACGGGGACGACTTCGTGGTCAATCCCCGGTACGTCGGGGTCATCGACGACTGAGGGGCGCCCGCGCCCCGGAAGCCGGGCTTCGCGGGTCACTCCCCGCGCGCCATCGCCTCCATGAACTCGGCGTTGGTCGCCGTGCGTCGCATCCGCCCGAGCAGGAACGTGATCGCCTCGTCGGGAGGCATGTCGGCGAGGAAGTTGCGCAGCAGGAAGACCCGGTTGAGCTCCACGTCCGTCAGCAGGAGCTCTTCCTTCCGGGTGCTCGACCGGTTCAGGTCGATGGCCGGGAAGACGCGCCGCTCCGCGATCGAGCGGTCGAGCACGAGCTCCATGTTGCCGGTGCCCTTGAACTCCTCGAAGATCACTTCGTCCATCCGGCTCCCGGTGTCGACGAGCGCGGTCGCGACGATCGTGAGCGAGCCGCCGTCCTGGATGTTGCGCGCGGCACCGAAGAAGCGCTTGGGCTTCTGGAGGGCGTTGGCGTCGACGCCGCCCGACATGATGCGCCCCGACTTGCGGATGATGTTGTTGTAGGCCCGCGCCAGCCGCGTGATCGAGTCGAGCAGGATCACGACGTCGTGTCCGTGCTCCACCAGGCGCTTGGCTTTTTCGAGCACCATCTCCGCCACCTGGACGCTCCGCTGGGCGGACTCGTCGAAGGTGGACGCGACGACCTCGCCGCGGACCTTCTGCTTCATCTCGGTCACCTCCTCGGGCCGCTCGTCGATGAGCAGCACGATGAGGTGGACCTCCGGGGAGTTGGTGGCGATCGCCTGCGCCATCTGCCGGAGGATCGTCGTCTTGCCGGCCTTGGGCGGGGAGACGATCAGCCCGCGCTGGCCTTCGCCGATCGGCGCGATCAGATCGACGATCCGCATGGCGATCGACTGCTCGTCGTTGTCCGGCACCTCGAGCTGGAGGCGCTTCTCCGGGTACATCGGACGCAGCTCCTCGAACTCGCCGCGCTCCATCGCCTTCCCGGGCTCGAGGCCGTTGATGGTCTCGACCTCGACGAGAGCCAGGTACTTCTCGTTGCCGCGAGGGGGGCGCACCTGTCCGACGAGGGTGTCGCCGGTGCGCAGCGCGAGCTTCTTGATCTGCGCCGGGCTGACGTAGACGTCGTCCGGGCTGTGGATGTAGCTCCACTCCTCGGAGCGCAGGAAGCCGTATCCCTCCGGCATGATCTCGAGGACGCCCTCGGTCGTGAGCGCCTCTCCGCCCTCCAGCAGAGCGTTCTCCAGACGCACCAGGAGATCCGGCTTGCGGAGGCTCTCGAAGTCGTCGAGGTTCAGCTCCTCCGCGAGATCGTGGAGCTCCCCTACGTTTCTGCTCTTGAGTTCGGCGATGTCCACGACGGGCTCCACGCACTCGACCGGTCGACGACGCGGAAGGGCTGTGAGGCGTCGAACAGGGGGACGACCAGGGCGGTCGTCCGCGGCGGGCCAGGTGCCGGCGAGACGTACTCCTCGGTGCGGGAGAGCCGGCGGGTGACGCGTTCGAACGAGCGATCCGCTCGATCGAGGCGATCATAATGGCCGAAAAAATGGGGGTCAAGGTCGATCTCTCGCCGTGGATGCCCCTTCTGGAGCGTTACCGGATCCACGCGCTCCCGCACGACACGGTGCTCGAAGGACGGCTCCGCCCCGAGCTCGGGCCGACCTCCCCGGAAGTGCTGGCCGCGCTCGAGCAGTGGTCCGAGGTGGCGCACTTCGACGCCAACGACGAGGGCACCGACGTGGTGCTCGTCTACCGCCTGCGCGCCGAGCCGCCGTCTCGTCCGTGGGTGCACGGTCTGCTCCTCCTGGCCACGCTGATCACGACGCTCGGCGCGGGCGCGCTCATGGCCGGGGTCGATCCCTTCCGGACCCGGGTGCTCGAGCTCGGCGGCGCCGCGGTGCCGTACCCGACCGCGCTCCTCCCGGGCCGGCTCTGGACCGGGGCTTCGTTCGCCTTCCCCTTCCTCGGGGTCATGCTGGGCCACGAGATGGGGCACTGGTTCGCGGCGCGGCATCACCGCGTGCGGGCCTCGCTGCCCTACTTCATCCCGTTCCCTCCGTACCTCTCCCTGATCGGGAGCCTGGGCGCCTTCATCCGGCTGCGTGGCGTGACGGTGGTCAGGGCCGCCATGCTCGACATCGGCGCCTCCGGGCCGGTGGCGTCGTTCGCGCTGTCGGTTCCCCTGCTGGCGCTGGGTCTGACCTGGTCGACCGAGGTCGGCGGCTTCGCGTCGGTGACGACGCCGTTCGCGGTCCGCTTCGCCGGGCAGCCCGTGTGGCTCGGCAACGGGGTCGCCACACACGTCCTGGCCACGCTCTTCGGACCGGGACCGGTGGGGGAGCGCGTCATCCTGCTCCACCCGGTGGCGCTGGCCGGCTGGATCGGCCTCTTCGTCACGGCCCTCAATCTCCTGCCCCTGGGCCAGCTCGACGGGGGGCACGTGCTCTACTCGCTCTTTCCCAGGGGTCACGAGCGGGCCGCGCGGCTCTTTCTCCTTTCGCTGCTGCCGCTCGGACTCCTCTGGTGGGGATGGTGGGCGTGGGCCGTGCTCGTGCTCGTCATCCACCGGGGTCGGGTGGGCCACCCGCGCGTGCTGCTCCCGGGCCCGGGGCCGGGCCGGGCCCGCACGCTCCTCGGCTGGATCCTAATCGTGACGTTTTTGGTGACGTTCGTTCCGGTGCCGATCGAGCTGTAATTACCAAAAGCGGACGGCGGCCTCCCGTCGATCGTTCAGGCAGCGCACCGTCTTTCGCCTCCGGGACCCGATCGATTTTCTTGACTTTTTCCGATCGGGCCGGAAACATTTGTGTGTAGCACTTTTCTGATTTTCGCCTGGTGCCCCGCTCCTTCGGGCCGTCGGTTCCACTCTACAGGAAGCCGCACGTGGCACGACACAATCGGGAAGGGTCCGGAGCCGACCAGCGCGGTTTCGAGTACGGCGTCAGCTACCAGCCGGACTGGCTCAAGCAGGTCAAGGTCACGCGCACGCTGGAGTCGGGCCGTCAGTCCACCAAGACGCTCTTCCGCAACCCGTCGGGTCCGGAAGCCGAGCCCGGCGAGCGGATCCGCACGCGGATCTTCTCCGCGGACCAGTCGCTCGACTTCGAGGTGGCGCTCACCGACCCGCGCGCCGCGGTGAAGCGCGTCCGGATCGCCTACGAGGTGCCGGGGGACAACGGCCGTCGGGAAGAGGTCGAGTTCACGCTCGAGTGCGGAGAGCCGCGGGACGTCTGACCCGGCGGTAGCGATGGACGCGCGCCGGCGTCCGGACGAGGCGCGCGCCCGCGGGGCGATTCTTCGTAGATTGGGAAATGCCTTCTGCGACGGGGAGCATCCAGGCGGTCGGTCGAGCGGCCATCGGCTCGGTATCCGCCGTGGGGCGCACCGGCTATCTCGGCCTCGACGCGGTGCGGGCGCTGCGGAAGGTGTCCCTGTGGGGCCCGCATCTCCTCGGGCAGATGGCGCGCGTCGGCGTCGAGTCGGTCCCGATCGCGCTCTTCATCGCCACCTTCACCGGCATCGTCCTGGCGCTCCAGGCGTCGTACACCTTCACGGGCGCGGTGCCGCTGTACTTCGTCGGCACGCTCGTCGGCAAGACGATGATCCTCGAGCTCGGACCGGTGCTCACGGGGCTGGCCCTCTCGGGCCGGGTCGGCGCCAACATCGCGGCGGAGATCGGGACGATGCGCGTCACGGAGCAGATCGACGCCCTCGAGACGATGGCGTACGACCCCGTGGCGTATCTCATCGTCCCGCGGGTGCTGGCCGGCGCCATCATGTTCCCGATGGTGGTCGTCCTGGCCGACGCCATCGGCATCCTGGCGGGGCTGGCGGCCTCCATGGGGCTGCTCGACCTCTCCGCGCCCCAGTTCATGCGTGGCGTGCGTCTCTTCTTCGAGCGGTTCGACGTTCAGTTCTCGGCCATCAAGGCGAGCCCCTTCGGGATCACCGTTACCGCGGTGGGGTGCTCCTTCGGCTACCACACGCGGGGCGGCGCCGAGGGCGTGGGCCGGGCGGCGACGCGCGCCGTCGTCATCTCCTCGATGATCATCCTGGTGCTCGACGCCTTCTGGGCCGCCGTCCTCCTCCGATGAGCCCCTCGCCATGAGCATCGAGCTGGTGGACATCCACAAGTCCTTCGGGGACAACCACGTGCTGCGCGGCTTCACGCTCAGCATCCGCGACGGACAGACGACGACGGTCATCGGTGGCTCGGGCTCGGGGAAGTCCGTGATGCTGAAGCACATCGTCGGGCTGCTTCGGCCGGACTCCGGGGACGTGTGGGTGGACGAGCACAACGTCAGCCGTCTCGACTCCGATTCGCTCTACCAGCTCCGGCGCAACGTCGGGTACGTCTTCCAGTTCGCGGCGCTCTTCGACTCGATGACGATCGCCGAGAACGTGGGGATGGGGCTGCGACGCATGGCCGACTTTCCCGCCGAGGCGATCCCCGAGCGCGTGCGCGAGTGCCTCGAGCTCGTGGACCTGGCCGGATACGAGGACCACTTCCCCTCCCAGCTGTCCGGAGGCCAGAAGAAGCGCGCGGGCCTGGCGCGGGCGATCGCCACCCGACCGAAGTACATCCTCTACGACGAGCCGACGACCGGCCTGGACCCGGTCACGACCTCGGTCATCGACGAGATGATCGTCCGGATGTCCGACGAGCTGAACGTGACCGGAGTGGTGATCTCCCACGACATGAAGAGCGCCTTCCGAATCTCGGACCGAGTCGCGATGCTCTACGAGGGGGTCGTCCGCATCGACGGGACCCCGGACGAGGTACGGGCGTCGGACGACCCGATCGTCAAAGGCTTCATCGAAGGGAGACCCGAGCTGATGGCGGCGAGATCGTGAGCCGGAACAGGGAGTTCCTGGTCGGCCTGGTGATCATCGTGGCCGTGGTCGTGGGCGTGGGCGGCACGCTCTGGCTCCAGGGGACGAACTTCGGCCGGCCCACCCAGACCGTGGAGGCGCTCCTCGAGTCCGCCGGGCAGCTCTGCGAGGGCAATGAGGTCACGTAGCGAGGCGGCATGATCGGCAGCGACCCCCCGAAAACCGCGGAGCCCGGGGCCACGGCGGTCCGGGTGACCCTGCTGCTCACCCAGCCGCTGGAGCTCCCCGAGGATGCGGGCGTGGTCCTCGGCCCGGAGTCGCTCTTCGGGGACTGGCAGGCCGAGATCGTGAGCCGGTCTCGCTTCGAGCGCTTCAACTTCTACGAGGTGCCGGACGGCACGACCTCCGACGGCCACATGCTCGGAGGTTACGCGCTGCCGGAGATCACCCGCCTCACCGCATCGGCCGAGCAGATCTCGCTGAACCTGGCGGACCTGACGGCGCGGCTCGAGCTCGCCTTCAACCAGGAGACGGCGGACAACCTGGCCAACGCGATCACGAACATCGAGGCCATCACGCAGGAGCTCCGCGACCTGGTCGAGCAGCAGTCGGCCGTCGCGTCCAGCATCACCGCCAGCGCGGACAGCGCCCTGGCCGAGGTGGCGCTCGCCGCGCGCTCCGCCCGGAGCTCCTTCGAGCGGATCGACGGCGTGCTCGGTGACGCCGAGGTCGACTCGATCGTTGCGAACATGCTGGTGGCATCGGAAGGGATCCGGAATCTCGCCACCGAGCTCTCCGACCCCGAGGGTGGCGTCGCCGCCACGCTCGGGCGTGCCGACTCGACCTTCGCGCGCGTGGACCGCATCGCGGCGCGGCTCGAGGCGGGGGAAGGGTCGCTGGGGCGCCTCCTCGCCGACACGACGTTCGCCGTCAACGCGGAGGGCGCGCTGCGCTCGCTGGACCTTCTGCTGCAGGACATCCGAGAGAATCCTGGCCGCTACGTGCGGCTCTCGATCTTCTGACGCGGTGCCGCGCCCCGTTTCCGCCCGGGCGGCCGACGAGGCCGCCGCGCACGGGCCCGTCGTCGAGCGAAGCGCAGGAGGGGTCGTCGTGCGCGTGATCGACGCCGTCGAGCACGTGCTCGTGATCCGCGACCCGTATCGGAAGTGGGGACTGCCCAAGGGGCACGCGGAGGAAGGGGAGACCCCCGCCGAGACGGCGCTGCGCGAAGTGGAGGAGGAGACCGCGCTGTCCGATCTGACGCTCGGGGAGGAGCTGATCACGATCGACTGGGTCTTCCGGGCCCACGGACGCCGCATCCACAAGTTCACGACCTTCTTCCTCATGGGGTCCGAGTCGGGGGACCCGGTACCCGAGGAGCGGGCCGGAATCACGGCGTGCGAGTGGGTGCCGCTCCGGTCGGCGCACGAGCGGATCTCGTACGACAATGCGGCCGAGGTCGTGAAGGTCGCGCAGCGGCTCGTCCTGGGCGCGGATCCGGAGTAGCCGGCACGGTCGCGGGGCCGCCGCCGGCCCGACTCCGCGGCCTTCCCGCACGGCGGCTCCGGCCGCTCGATCGCCCTCTGCCCGGCCCACTGTCCACGAGTTGATCGGCCCGGTGTCCGGGTTAGACTTGAGGGCTCTTTTGCGACCCCGTGGGCCCCATGCACGAAGACATCCGGGACATCACGATCATCGGCGGAGGGCCCACGGGCCTCTTCGCCGCGTTCTACGCCGGCATGCGCGGCAAGTCGTGTCGCATCGTGGATTCGCTGCCCGAGCTCGGCGGCCAGCTCGCCGCGCTGTACCCGGAGAAGTACATCTTCGACGTGGGGGGCTTCCCGAAGGTCCTGGCCAAGGATCTGGTCCGGAACCTCGTGGCGCAGGCCATGCAGTTCGAGCCGGAGATCTCCCTGGACCAGCAGGTCCGGGAACTTGTTCGTGTCGACGGGCATTTCGAAGTGCGCTGTGCCTCGGAGACCTTCCGCAGCCGATCCATCGTGATCGCGGGCGGCAAGGGCGCCTTCGAGCCGATGGCGCTGACGTGCCCGGGATACGAGGAGTTCATGCACGCCGGAGTCGAGTACGCCGTGAAGGACCCGGAGGCGTTCCGGGACCGCCGCGTGGTGGTGGTCGGCGGAGGCGACACGGCCTTCGACTTCGTGATGATGCTCAAGGACATCGCCGCGAGCATGACGCTCGTGCATCGACGTGACGGGTGGCGGGCGCACCAGGCGACGGTCGACCAGGTGATGACCGCCGTGGAAGCCGGCGAGGTGGAGCTCCGGACCTTCCACGAGGTGCGCACCATCGACGGAGACGGCTGCGTGAGCTCGGTGACGATCTTCGACAACCGGACCGACGAGGACACCGTGCTGCCGTGCGACGTCGTGCTCTCGTGCCTCGGCTTCAAGCCGGACCTGGGCCCGATCAAGGGGTGGGGCATCACGGTGGAGAAGAACCGGATCATGGTCGATCAGCTCATGTCGACTTCCGTGCAGGGCGTCTGGGCGGCGGGCGACATCGTCGACTACGACGGCAAGCTCGACCTCATCGCCACGGGGTTCGCCGAGGCGGCGGTGGCGGTGAACCAGGCCGTCCACTTCGTGGACCCGAGCGCTCGGGTGAACCCCGGCCACTCGACCAGCATGAAGGTGTTCAAGGAGGATTAGCGCATGTCCGACAACACGCCGACCCGGGAGCGGGTGGTGATCATCGGGTCCGGGCCCGCCGGCTGGACCGCGGCCATCTACGCGGCCCGCGCCGAGCTCGATCCGTTCGTGATCGAGGGCGGGATCAGCCGGACGATGATTCCGGGTGGTCAGCTCATGTTCACCACCGAAGTGGAGAACTACCCGGGCTTCCGCGAAGGCGTCGACGGTCAGACGCTCATGATGGAGATGAAGGCGCAGGCCGAGCGCTTCGGCACCCGCGTCATCACCGAGGACGTGGTCTCGATCGACCCCGGCGAGCGGCCCTTCCGCCTGGAGACGTCCGAGGGCAAGGTCGTTCTGGCCGACGCCGTCATCCTGGCCACCGGCGCCAACGCGAAGTGGCTGGGGCTCGACAACGAGCAGCGTCTGGCGCAGAGCGGGGGGGGCGTGAGCGCCTGCGCCGTGTGCGACGGGGCGCTGCCGCACTTCCGCAACCAGGTGCTGGCGGTCGTCGGCGGGGGCGACTCCGCCATGGAGGAAGCGCTCTACCTGACCAAATTCGCGAAGGAGGTGCTGGTCATCCATCGGCGCGACGAGCTGCGCGCCTCGAAGATCATGGCGGACCGTGCGCTGGAGAGCGAGAAGATCACCTTCCTCTGGAACAGCGTCGTCACCGAGGTGCTCGGCGACGACGTCATCACGGGCCTCCGGCTGGAGGACACCGTGCCCGGCGAGAGCCGCGAGGGAGAGGTCGGCGGTCTCTTCGTGGCGATAGGACACGAGCCGAACACGGCGTTCCTGCGTGGCGTCGTCGACCTGAAGGAGAACGGTTACGTGGAGACGCCGATCCCCTGGCGCACGCAGACCTCGGTGCCCGGGATCTTCGCCGCCGGCGACGTGATGGACGACTACTACCGGCAGGCGGTCACCGCCGCGGGGACCGGTTGCATGGCGGCGCTGGAG
>CALJLC010000273.1 GCA_937982605.1 uncultured Gemmatimonadales bacterium
AAGGAGCCCTTCACGTGACCGAAGAGCTCGCTCTCGAGCAGGCTCTCGGGGAGCGCGCCGCAGTTGATCGAGAGGAAGGGCCCCTCGTTGCGCGGGGAGAGGGAGTGGATGTAGCGGGCCACCACCTCCTTACCCGTGCCGCTCTCTCCCGAGATGAGGACGGTCGAATCGGTCGCCGCCACCGTCTCGGCCAGCTCGAGCACCTCGGTGAACCGGCTCGCCGACCCCACCGGACGGTCCTTGGACCGGCGGGAACGGTTCCGGATCTCCTTCTTCAGGCGGGTGTTCTCCGCCTTCAGCTCCCGGGCCTCGGCCGCCCGCCGGCAGATGGCGAGCAGCTCGTCGTTGGCGAACGGCTTCTGGAGGTAGTAGTAGGCGCCCTCGTTGACCGCGCGTACCGCCGACTGAAGGGACGCCTGCGCGGTCATGAGGATGACGGGGACCTCCGCGTCGATCTCCCGGGCCTCGGCCAGCACGTCGAGTCCGCTCGCGCCCGGCATCCGGATGTCCGTCAGCACGATGTCGGGCTTCTCGTCCTCGAGCGCCGCCAGCGCCTTCGGCCCCGAGTCCGCCGTGGCAACCTCCCAGCCCTCGCCCTTGAAGAGGATCGTGAGGGTGTCGAGGATCGCGGTCTCGTCGTCCACCAGCAGGATCTTCACGCGCCGACTCCTGTCGTCTCGACGGCGCCTTCCGGGGCGCCGGGAAGGAAGATCACGAATTCGGCGCCGCCCTCGCGGCTCTGCTGCACGAAGGTCGCCCCCGAGTGCGCCTCGACGGCGCGGTGCACGACCGCCAGCCCGAGCCCGCTGCCCCCGGCCTTGGTCGTGAAGAACGGATCGAAGATCCGCGCGCGCTCCTGCTCGGAGATGCCCCGGCCCTCGTCCGCCACGCAGAGGCGCCCCGCGCGCTCCACGGGGTTGCCTCGGGGCCGGAAGTCGTCCCGCTCGTTCTCGAGCGTCACCCGTACCCGGCCGCCCGGTCCGGCGGACTGGGCGCCGTTGAGCACCAGGTTGAAGAGCGCGCGATGCAGGAGGTCGCCGTCGCCGACGACCGGGATCGGCGGATCGTCGAGCTCCGCCAGAACCTCGACCCCCTCCAGGTCGGGATGCTGCTTGACCACGAGCAGGCAGCCCCGGACGAGCGCATGCAGGTCCAGCGTGTCGCGGTTCGACATGCCGAGCGCCGAGTACTCCAGGAACTCGGAGAGGAGGCGCGAAAGCCGGTCCGACTCGGTGAGGATCAGCCGCTGGAGCAACGATCGGTCGTCGCCGGAGAGCCGGCCCCGCGTGAGCTGCTCCACACCCGAGCGGATCGAGGCGAGCGGGTTCTTGATCTCGTGCGCCAGTGACGCCGAGAGCGTCGCCACGGCCTCGAGGCGCTCCGTCCGCAGCTTGAGCTCCGCGAGCCGCTCGAGGTTGGTGATGTCCTGGAAGAGCGCCGTGGCCGAAGGCAGCTCGCCCTCGCCCCGCTCGAGGACGGCGGTGCTCACGCCGAGTCGGGACTCGCCCTTCGGCGTGGGGAGCGTGACGTGCCCGCGCGAAACCGAGGCGCGGCGGTGGATCGCTTCCTGGAGCATCGAGCCGAGCAGCGGCGCGACCCGGTCCAGGTCGTCGAGCACGGCATGGCCGAGCCTCGGCTGCAGGCGCATGCCCAGCAGCCCCTCCGCCGCCGGGTTGGCGTACGCCAGGCGCCCGTCCCCGTCGACGGTGATCACCCCGGTCGAGAGGTTGGCCAGGATGTCGTCCGTGTCGAGCCGGAGCTGGTACAGCTCCGAGGCGACCGCGCCGAGCGCCTGGCCCGCCCGGCGCAGCCGATCCCCGATGAGCGCCGTGACCACCGCCACAACCGCGAAGAGGACCAGCCGGAGGCCGAGGAAGATCGTGAGCGGCTCGTCGAAGGCGATGACCAGATCGGCCGCGTAGAGCAGGCTCGCCAGGAGCCCGACGAGAAGTCCGCCGACGAGCGGCAGGAGCAGCGCCCCCGCGCTGATGACGAGGATGTAGACCGAAGCGAAGCCGCTCAGCGGTCCGCCGGTCAGGTGCACGATCCCGGTGACGAGGAAGGTGTCGAAGATCACCTGGGCGTACAGGAAGTTCTCGCTCACTTCGCGCCGGCTGACGTGGCTGTGCCAGAACGAGCCCGCGGTCACCCCCACCGAGAGGAGGAAGAGGATGATGACGATGAGCGTGTCGCGCGGCTGCGCCGAGAACCACGTGACCAGCGCCGCGACCAGGATCCCGGTGGCGAGGGTGAGCCGCCCGGTGTAGAGCCAGCGGAGCAGATCTGCCCCGGACAGGCCCGTCGCGGAGGGCTGCATGGTGGGAAGCATGGTGGCCAAGATCAGCCGGCCCGGAGCGCGGAGAGTACCGTCGGTCCACGGTACACGAGCTGCGTCGCAAACTGCAAGGATCGCATTCTGGCAGAATGCGACCCGCGTGCCCTCAGCCCGCCTCGGGGCGCGGCACGCGGCGCAGATCCGAAGCGACCGAGTACGTCGGACCGCCGAGGCGACCGACCAGTCGGAGCGCCTCCGGCGAGACGATCATCGTGTCGTCCTCGAAGGGAAGCTCCGGGTCGAGCCGAAGCCCGACGACCTCGGCGATCACCAGCGCGTTGGGGGCGCCGAGGTCGACCTCCTGGCGCACGACGCACTCGAGCACCGCGCGCGCCTCCGCCACGAACGGCGCGTCCACCCGCTCGGAGACCGCGCGTCCGAGCCCGGCGAGCCGGAACTCGTCCACCTCGGGCGCCACGGTGGCCGACGATTCGTTCATCGCCTCCAGCAGCTCCTCGGTGACGACGTTGACGCAGAAGGCGCCCCGGGCACGCACGTTCACGATCGTGTCCTTGAGCCCGTCTCGGCGCTCGCCGATGGAGACCCCCACGAGCATGGGGGCCACCGAGAGCGCGGCGAAGTAGCTGAACGGCGCCAGGTTGGCCACGCCGTCGGGCCCCCACGTCGAGAGCCACCCGATCGGTCGCGGCCCCACGAGCGACGTCATGAGGTGGTAGCGGTCCCGGCCGCGGAGCTCCGCCGGGTCGAGGCTTCGCTCCGCCCGCGGGGCGGCGTCGTCGGTCACCGGACGACGGTCAGCTGCCGAGCGGGACGTCGATGACCTGCCCCGCGAAGATCCGGTTCCCGTCGAGGCGGTTGAAGGCGCGGATCTGCTCGACCGTCGTGCCGTGCGCCCGCGCGATGCCCCAGAGCGAGTCCCCCCGGCGCACCTTGTACTCCTGGACCTCGGGGCCGCCGAGCCCGCGTGCCGCGAGCTGCTCGACGTAGCCCGCGTACTGCCGCGGGAAGACGGCCACGTGGTAGTGCCGCGGCGTGCGCTCGAGCGTCGCCTCGAGGACGCCCTGACGCTCCAGGCTCGTCAGCACTCCCTCGAGCCACCGCCGGCACTCCCGGTTCCAGCTGTAGCGGATGTCGAGCGCCATGCCGGTCGGGTGGACGCTCCGATCCGAGGCGTTGCGCGGCTGCCGGTTGGCCGGACGCGTGAGGCTCGTCACCACGAGCTCCTCGCCGCAAGCCCGATGGTACTGCTGACCGAGCCGGCGGATGAAGAGCTCCACCTCGGGACGCGCGTACGGGAAGGAGACGTCGCGCTTGATGATCGCGTGGCGCGTGGACGCCACGGGCACCAGCCACCCCTGCTCCGCGAAGTAGCGGACGCGGGCCGGCGTCTCGATGTAGGTGTAGTCGTGCTCGCGCGCGACACGGTTCTGCCGGTCCATCGAGCTGCGGGAGCCTCGCAGGGACTGCCCCTCGACCGGCTGGAAGGCTCCGACGCACGTGACGAGGCAGGCCACCGCGAGGGCGGGGCCCGAACGACTCGTCAGCGATCGCACCGAGGACATGGTTCCAGTGGGGGGAAGGGCGTTCAGGAGGCCGGTTCGGAGCGAGGTCCCCTATGGGTAAACAGATGTTTGCCCCGGCACAAGCATTTTCGGGGAGGCGCTCCGACGGGCCTCGTTTCGTCCTAACCCGTTCAAGCCCTTCGGGATCCACGGACACGAAAAAGCGGGGTCGGGGGCGGCGCTCGCCCCCGACCCCGCGTCTCGGGAGGCCCGGATCAGCCCTTCGCCGCGGCGTACCGTTCGGCCACCTTGTCCCAGTTCACCACGTTCCAGAACGCCGCGAGGTAGTCCGGACGGCGGTTCTGGTAGTTCAGGTAGTACGCGTGCTCCCACACGTCCACGCCCAGGACGGGGGTGAGCCCCTGGGAGTGCGGCGAATCCTGGTTCGCGGTCGCGACGACCGACAGCTTGCCGGAGCCGTCCGAGCAGAGCCAGCCCCACCCCGACCCGAACTGGCCGCCGGCCGCGGCCTGGAACTTCGCCTTGAAGTCGTCGAACGAGCCGAAGGCGGCGTCGATGGCGGCGGCCAGGTCACCGCCGGGGGCGCGCGCGCCGCCGGGCGTCATCACGTCCCAGAAGAGCGCGTGGTTCACGTAGCCCCCGCCGTTGTTGCGCACCGCCGTGCGGATGCCGTCCGGCAGCGACCCGAGGTCGGAGACCAGCTCGATCGCGGACTTTCCGTGCAGGTCGGGGTGCCCCTCGAGGGCCGCGTTCAGCTTGCTCGTGTACCCGGCGTGGTGCTTGCCGTGGTGAATCTCCATGGTGCGCGCGTCGATGTGGGGCTCGAGCGCGTCGTGGGCGTAACCGAGGTCGGGCAGCTGGTGCGGATAGGCCATCAGGCGGACTCCTTGGGATGATCTCGAATCGATGAACGAGCTCGGGCCGGCGCGTGCCCCGGAGCGCCCGCGGGCGCTACCTTGAGGGCGTCAGGCCAGCCCCGGATTGTACCCGGGTCGGGTCCGGTCAGCAATCTCGGGAGGGTGGGAGCGACGGTGTCCGAAGGCGCACGGGATCGCAGGATCCTCCTCGTCGACTGCGACGCCTTCTTCGTCCAGGTCGCGCGGCTCGAGGATCCCGAGGGAGCCGGCCGTGCCCCCCTCCTCATCGTCGGCGGCTCGCCCACCGGGCGCGGGGTCGTCACCTCCGCCTCCTACGAGGCCCGGGCCTTCGGCGTGCGCTCCGCGATGCCCACGGCACAGGCGCTCCGCCTCTGCCCGGACGCCACGGTCGTCGGCGTGCCCCGGGGCGCCGTCTCGAGGCGCAGTCGCGAAGTCCGGGCGGTGCTGGAGGAGCTCGCTCCGGTGGTCCAGGCGGCGTCGGTCGACGAGTTCTACCTCGACCTCTCGGGCACGGAGCGCCTCTTCGCCCCCGAGTCGCTCGAGGAGACCGCGTGGCGGATCCGCCGGACGGTCCTCGAGCGGACCTCGATCTCGGTGTCGCTCGGCGGGGGCACGCGGCGCGTGATCGCGAAGCTGGCCGCCACGCGCGCCAAGCCCGCCGGCGTGCACGTCGTACCGGCCGGCGGCGAGCAGGCCTTCCTGAACCCCCTGGAGCTGGCGGAGCTGCCCGGCGTCGGCCCCTCCCTGGTCGAAGCCCTGCGCAAGCGGGGGCTCGTTCGGGTCGAGGACGCCGTGGGCGTCCAGGAGGAGTGGCTGCAGCGCTGGTTCGGCGCCCGACGCGGGGCGTGGCTCTACCGGCGCGTGCGTGGCGTGGACTCGAGCCGGGTCGATCCGGCCGAACGGCGCAAGTCGATCTCGTCGGAGCGCACGTTCTTCAAGGACCTCGACTCCGACGACGACCTGGAGCGCCGCCTCGTCCAGCTGGCCACCTCGGTGGGCGCGACGCTCCGCGGCAAGGGACTCCGGGCGCGCACGATCACGGTCAAGCTGCGCGACCACGACTTCCGGACCCGCCAGCACAGCCGCACGGTCTCCGAGGCGATCGAGTCCGACGCGGCGATCTCGGAGGTCGCGCGGACGCTGCTGGCCGAGCTCCGGGCGGAGCGCCGCGTGCCGGCCCGGCTCCTCGGCGTCGGGCTCTCCGGGCTGGGCCGGGGACCGGCGGAACGTCAGCTCGTGCTGTTCGACGAGCCCAGGGACGCCGCCGACGGCGGGGAGACCGAGCGGGACCGGAGCCTGTCCCGGGCGGTCGACGCCCTCTCGGAGCGCTTCGGCCGGGGCGCCGTCGTGCCGGGTCGGGCGGTGGACCCGCGGGAGGGGGAGCGAGGGTGAGCGACCGCTTCTGGGAGCGGCTCTTCCCCGCCGGGGCCACGCTCGTCGGGATGGTGCACCTCCAGCCGCTTCCGGGGTCGCCGAGGTGGGGCGGATCGATGGCCGCGGTCCTCTCCCGGGCGGAGCGAGACGCCACGGCGCTCGTGGACGCCGGCTTCGACGCCGTGCTCGTGGAGAACTACGGGGACGTACCCTTCGCCGCGGGCACCGTCGGTCCCGAGACCGTCGCGGCCCTCACCGCGGCGGTGGGCGCCGTGCGGAGCGCGGTCGACGTCCCCGTCGGGGTGAACGTGCTGCGCAACGACGTCGAGGCGGCGGTGGCCATCGCGGCGGCCACCGGGGCGCGCTTCGTGCGCGCCAACGTCCACACCGGATCGATGTGGACCGACCAGGGGCTGGTGGAGGGCCGGGCGGCCGGTACGCTGCGACTCCGTGCGGCGCTCGGGGTCGAGGTGGCCCTCCTGGCCGACGTCCACGTGAAGCATGCGACGCCACCGCCGGGTGCCTCACTCGAGGACGCCGCGGCGGACGCGTGGCATCGGGGCCTCGCCGACGCGCTCCTCGTGACCGGCACGGCGACGGGCGCCGCCACGCGACTCGACGACGTGAGCACCGTTCGTGCGCACGTGCCCCGGGCCCCGGTGCTGGTCGCCTCCGGCGTCACGGAGGAGACCGTGGCCGACGTGCTGGACCGCGCCTCCGGCGCGATCGTCGGCTCCGCGGTCATGCACGACGGCACCGCCGGGTCGGGGGTGGATCCGGGTCGGGCCGCGGCGCTGGTTGCACGGGGCCGCGGGCCTGCGCGCGGCAAACACGCTCCGCGCTGAGGGTGTTCGCGGGTTTTTTGCGCCTCCTGCTGTAAAGACCGGTCCGAGGGGACCGGCGCAGAGAGGAGGACATCATGAGCATCAACACGCGCGCGCATCCGCGACTCACCGCTGGAAGCTTCCTGCTCCTGACCGTGGTCGCGGGATGCGGACCCGAGACCCCGATGGAGCCGACGACGGCGGAGGAGACCGTCGCCGAGGCGCTGCAGTCGTACGGCAGCTGGGAGGCCTTCTCGCCCCCGCTCGCGGCCGCGGACGAGCCGTCGGGCGCCGAGGTGCTGTCGGCGGAGACGGTCGACGAGGTCGACTACGTCTGCTCTACGGTCCCGTACTCGTTGACGAGCACCCCGGACGAGATCGTGATGTACAGCCCCAACGCCTCGATCATGTGGCTCGGTAACCTGATCCAGGGCCGCTCGTACGTCGACGGCCTCGGCTCCTTCCAGGAATGGTCCGTCCGGCAGCGCGCCCCGCTGCGCGTCTCCATCGACCTGCTCACGGCCGACAACTTCGCCGTCGTCGACGATCCGTCGCTCACGAGCGTGCAGTCGGCCATCGGCGGTCTGATCCAGCGGGCCTCCGCGGCCGGTCACAAGGCCGGAAGCTCCATCAACTTCGAGCACACGTCCTCGCACTCGGTGCGCCAGGCGGCGCTCGAGCTCGGACTTTCGGCCCGCTACCTGGGCTCGTCGGCGGAGCTGGAGCTCGAGGTCGAGCGAAACGCGTCGCAGCGCACGATCACGGCGCACTTCGTCCAGAAGATGTTCACGGTGGCGGTCGAGCTGCCCCAGTCGCCGTCGGACTTCTTCAGCGAGGCCTTCACGGCCGAGGTGCTGGCCCAGGAGGTGGCGCGCGGCAACGTCGGGTCGGACAACCTGCCGGTGTACATCGCCAACATCGTGTACGGTCGCACGCTCACCTACTCCCTCACCTCGACGCACAGCGAGTCGCGCATGCGGGCGGCCATCGAGGCGTCCTTCAACGGCCTCACCGGGGGTGGGAGCGGCTACAGCGAGGTCGAGCTGCGCGAGACGCTGAGCCAGCAGAACCTCAAGGTCCAGGCGATCGGCGGCGAGGGGCAGAACGTGCTCGAGCTCATCTCGAGCGGCCGCCTGCGGGAGTACTTCGCCGAGGACGCGGACCTCACCTCGGCGCGGCCTCTCTCGTACCAGCTCAACAACCTGGGTGACAACTCGATCGCCAAGGTCGGAGAGACGACGTCGTACAACCTCCGTACCTGCGAGCCGTTCGGCGACATCGTCAGCGGCTTCGAGACCGACACGGAGGGGTGGGGCGTCCGCGGAGACGCGACCGACCCCATCCGCACCGACGACGACGCGCAGGTCGAACAGTGGTCGCTGCGCGCCACCGACAACGGGCCCGACGACTTCCTCTTCCGCGCGCCGGGCAAGTTCCGCGGGGACAAGAGCGAGTGGATCGGCGGCGAGCTGCGCTACTGGTATCAGTACCGGGGCGGCTCGGCGACGCCGAACAACTTCGCCGATGTGCGGATCACCGGCTCCAACGGCGTGACGATCTATCACAAGCACCCGGAATCGCTTCCCTTCAACGAGCAGTGGAAGCTCTTCTCCGTCGACCTCGTGGCCGACCGGTTCTATCGGTCGGGCTCACCCTCCACGGTGTCCGAGGAGCTCTTCGCGGAGGTCATGGCGGACATCGTCCAGCTCGAGATCCTCGGTGCGCGGCAGATGCGTCGACAGACGATCTACCTCGACCACGTCGAGCTGAGGCTGCCCCGGGATCTTCCCCCCGGCGGCTGAGTCCCGCCTCCGCGGCCCCCGATTCGCCCGCGGCCCCCGGTTCGTCCGGGGGCCGCGGCGCGTCGTCTAGTCTCCGGCCATCGCGGCGCGCTTGGCCGCGGCCGCGAGGTAGGGCTTCCGTGTGAAGTACGACCGCGTCTCCTCGGCCATCACCGGGGCTAGGAAGAGGAGCGCGACCAGGTTCTGCCAGATCACGATCGCCAGCGCCACGTCCCCGAGCGCCCACACGATCGCGAGCGGCACGGCGGCGCCCAGGAAGTGGGCGGCCACGAAGAGGATCTTGTACGGCAGCACCGCCTTCTGACCGAAGAGGTAGTGCGCGCAGCGGTCGCCGTAGTAGCTCCACGAGATCGCGGTCGAGATCCCGAAGAGGAGCACGCCCAGCACCACGATCAGGTGACCCCAGTCGCCGAGCGGCGCGAGCCCCTGCTGGAACGCGGCCGCGGTGACCGGAGCCCCGTTCTCGACCGCGTCCCCGTACAGCGACGTGTAGACCGTCCCTCCGGGGGTCACGGCCTCGCCACGCGCGGGGTAGACGATCCCCGAGAACGGCTGCGTCTGCGCGGCGTCGGTGTAGAGCATGTCGACGCCGGCCTCGTGCCAGGAGACGAGCGGAGCGCCGATCCCCGTGTCCACGTGCTGGCCGTCGAGGATGCGGATCTCGGCCGGGGCGTCGACGCCCTCGAAGCGGTCGGGCGACACCTGAGCGGTCCAGGTGATGTCGCCGCCGCCCAGGGTGATCTCGGTGGGGAAGCGCTGCGTGTGGGTGCCCATCATGATGATGACGAGCCCCGTGAGCGAGCAGATCAGGATCGTGTCGATGAACGGCTCGAGGAGCGCCACCACGCCTTCGGAGACGGGCTCGTCGGTCTTGGCCGCGGCGTGCGCGATCGGTGCGGATCCCTGCCCCGCCTCGTTCGAGAAGAGACCGCGGCGGACCCCCCACATCAGCGTCACGACGAAGACGCCCATCCCGACCCCGGCCACGCCGGCGGTGGGGTTGAAGGCCTCGGTGAAGATCGTGGCGAAGGCGCCGGGTACCGACCCGAGGTTCATCAAGATGATGAGGAGCGCACCCGAGACGTAGATCGCGGCCATGAAGGGCGCCAGAAACGCGGTCACCTTCCCGATTCGGCCGATGCCGCCGAGAATGACCGCCGCCACGATCGCCGCGGTGATCCCGCCCATGACCGTCATCGGAATCCCGAACGCGGTGAACATCTGGTCGGCGACCGTGTTGGCCTGGACCGCGTTGCCCGTGAAGAAGGCGGTGAAGCCGAGCATGACCGCGAAGAAGATCGCCATCGGCTTCCACTTCGGGCCGAGCCCCCGCTCGATGTAGTACATCGGGCCGCCCGCCACGGTACCGACCTCGTCGGTGGTACGGTACTTCTGCGCGAGCGTCACCTCGGAGTACTTCGTGGCCATGCCGAGCACGGCGGTGATCCACATCCAGAAGAGCGCGCCCGGGCCGCCCCAGTGGATCGCCATCGCCACGCCGGCGATGTTGCCGATCCCGACCGTCGCGGAGAGCGCCGTCGTGAGCGCCTGGAAGTGCGAGACGTCACCCGGGTCGTCCGGGTCGTCGTACTTCCCCGTGGTCACCCCGAAGCCGTGGCCCAGCCGCGTGAACTGGACGAAGCCCGTGCGGACCGTCAGGTAGAACCCGGTGCCCAGGAGCAGGATCACCATGATGGCGATCTGCTCTCCGCCCACGGTGGGACCGATGTTGATGATCCACTCGTTGGCGAAGTCGACGATCGGCTGCAGGAAGCTGTTGAGGAAGGACTCCATGCGTCGGCTCGGGTCGTGGGTTCACGCGTACCGGGGCGGGCGGGACCGCATCCCCGGAATCAAAGCGTCAAAGAATGCCCCGCGGCTCAGGCGTGCGCCAGCGCGACCTCGCAGACGTGGGCCGCCACCATCTGCGCCAGAAGCTCGTGCGCACGGTTCACGATCTCGTCGAGCGAAGGCGATTCGTGGAACATCTCTTCCGCCTTCTCGCGCAGCTCGGGCACCGTGGGGAGGTGGGGCAGCGAGAGCTCGGCCAGGCGCTGCTCGGCCTGCTCGCGCGCGCGGCGGGCCCGCTCGGTCAGCTCCTCGAGCGCATGCGACTCCTCCCAGGCGTCCCGGACCCGGGTCGCGATGCTCTCGACGTTGAAGGCGGCGGCCAGCTCGCCGGCCACCTTCTCGACGACCTTCCGCCCCACGGGACGGTCGCCCTTCACGATCGCGGCCGGAGGATCGCGCAGGTCCCACACGAGCCGGAACCACGACATGACCTTGAGCACGTAGTACGAGAGGTCGATCTCCCACCAGAGGAAGCCCTGTCGGGTGGAGCTCTGATAGTGGTGGTGGTTGTTGTGCCACCCCTCGCCGAGCGTGATGAGCGCCAGCCAGAGGTTGTTCCGCGAGTCGTCCCCGGTGAGGTAGCGCTGCGAGCCGGATACGTGCGCGAGGGAGTTGATGAAGAAAGTGCAGTGGAAGAGCAGCACCGTGCTCCAGAAGAAGCCGACGACGAGCATCGCCCAACCGCCCCACAGATACATGCCGAGGCCCAGCAGCATGGCCGGCATGTAGGTGTTCCGATCGAGCCAGACGAGCTCCGGGTAGCGCGTGAGGTCCTTCACCGTCCCGTAGTCGGGCTTCCAGTTCGACGGGTTGAAGATCCAGCCGACGTGCGAGTACCAGAAGCCGTGGTGCCGGGGCGAGTGGACGTCGTGCTCGGTGTCGGAGTGGAGATGGTGGTGCCGGTGCACGGCCGCCCACCAGATGACGCCACGCTGCGCCGAGGTCTGACCGAGAAAGGCGATCACGAACTGGAAGACCCGGCTGGTCTTGTACGACCGGTGGCTGAAGTACCGGTGGTACCCGGCCGTGATCGCCCACATGCGGACGACGTAGAGCACGAGCGCCACGATCACCGCCGAGAGCGGCACCCCCGTCCAGATCGCGCCGAGGCAGACCAGGTGGGTGAGGACGAACGGGATCGCGGAAGGATAGACGACGTCGCTGTGGGGCGGGTGGTGCTCTGCCAAGGGGGCTCCCGGTGCGGTCCACGTGAAGCGGGCGGCGCCGACCCGCGGGGGGCCGGCGTCTGTGGAGAAGCTACCGCACCCCGGTCCCGAAACAACCGTTTTCGGTCCCCGGGTGACGGGTCGGGTGACCCGGGGGCAGTCCCCCCACTCCGTGGCGCGGCCCCCGCGCGAGGGGGTTGATCGGCCGGGGGCACAGTCATATCTTCATATTCACATTCATGAATACGACTGCCGCCCCTCCCATCCTGGACCGCCTCAGCGCCCTCGGCGACGAGACGCGGGTCCGGCTCCTGGCGCTCCTCGAGCGGAGCGAGTTCACCGTCGGTGAGCTCTGCACGGTCGTGCAGACGCCGCAGCCGACCGTGAGCCGACACCTCAAGGTCCTGGCGTCGGAGGGCTGGGTGGAGGCGCGGGCCGACGGGCGCAACCGGCACTATCGGCTGGCGTCGGATCTCGACGACGCCGCGCGCGGGCTCTGGAGGATCGTCCGCGACGGGATCGAGGGTGAGCCGGCGTTCGAAGCGGACGCCGAGCGGGCCCGGGCGGTGCTGGATCGCCGGCGCCTGCGCGCCTCGGCCTTCTTCGCCGACACCGCGGGCCGGTGGGACGAGACGCGCGCCGAGCTCTTCGGCTCCGGGACCGGGCTGGCACCGCTGCTCGGGCTCCTCGGCTCCGACTGGGTCGTCGGCGACCTGGGCACGGGCACCGGCGCGCTCGCGGCCCGCCTCGCACCCTTCTGCGCGACCGTCATCGGCGTCGATCGCTCCTCGGAGATGCTGGACGCGGCCCGGGCCCGGCTCCGGGACGTCGGCAACGTGGATCTCCGGCGCGGCGATCTGGAGTCGCTGCCGATCGACGACGAGAGCCTCGACGTAGCGATCCTCGCCCTGGTCCTGCACTACGTCGTCGACCCGCCCCGCGTGCTGGCGGAGGTGAAGCGAGCGCTCCGCCCCGGAGGTCGACTGCTCCTGCTCGACATGCGCGCGCACGACCGCGGGGTCGGGTACGCCGAAGAGATGGGCCACGTGTGGCCCGGCTTCGAGCCCGCCCGTGTCTCCGCCTGGCTGGACGACGCCGGGTACGAGGACGCGCGCGTGGCGCTGCTCCCTCCCGACCCGGACGCGTCCGGCCCCCTGCTCTTCCTCGCCTCGGCCCGAAGCTGAGGCTCACCCGATCGTACGACCCGAACCCGAACTCCACGAGGAGATCATGAGCGATACCGCAGTCATGCCCGAGACCACGACGCCCTCCACGGAGCGGCCGCCCTTCAAGGTCGCCGACCTCTCCCTCGCCTCGTGGGGTCGCAACGAGATCCGCCTCGCGGAGCAGGAGATGCCGGGGCTGATGGCGGCCCGTGAGGAGTACGGACCGCAGCAGCCGCTCGCGGGCCTCAAGGTGGCCGGCTCGCTCCACATGACCGTTCAGACCGCCGTCCTCATCGAGACGCTCGCCGACCTGGGCGCGGACGTGCGCTGGGCGTCGTGCAACATCTTCTCGACGCAGGACCACGCCGCCGCGGCAGTGGCCGTGGGGCGGGACGGCACCGTCGACGATCCGAAGGGCTCGGCCGTCTTCGCCTGGAAGGGCGAGACCCTCGAGGAGTACTGGTGGTGCACGGACCAGATGCTCACCTGGCCGGACGGCTCGGGTCCGGACCTGCTCGTCGACGACGGCGGGGACGCCACGCTGCTGATCCACAAGGGCGTCGAGTACGGCACCGCCGACGCCGTGCCGGCGTTCGACGCCGACAGCGAGCCGGAGGAGTGGGGAGTGATCCTCGACCTGCTCCGCACGACGCTGGCCGCGGACCCGGGCAAGTGGGCGCGCATCGGCAAGGACCTGCGGGGCGTCTCCGAGGAGACGACCACCGGCGTCCACCGCCTCTACGAGATGGAGAAGGCCGGCACCCTGCTCTTCCCGGCGATCAACGTCAACGACTCGGTGACGAAGTCGAAGTTCGACAACCTGTACGGCTGTCGGCACTCGGTCGTCGACGGCCTCAACCGGGCAACCGACGTCATGCTCTCCGGGAAGAGCGCGATCGTGCTCGGCTACGGTGACGTCGGGAAGGGATGCGCTCAGGCCCTCAAGGGTCAGGGCGCCCGGGTCTCGGTCGCCGAGATCGATCCGATCTGCGCGCTGCAGGCGGCCATGGAGGGCTACCAGGTCGTGCGGCTCGAGGACGTCATCTACACCGCCGACATCTTCATCACGGCGACGGGCAACAAGGACATCATCACCGCCGCCCACATGCAGCGGATGAAGCACAACGCGATCGTCGGCAACATCGGCCACTTCGACAACGAGATCGACATGGCCGGCCTGGCGCGGGTGAAGGGCATCCGCAAGGAGGAGATCAAGCCGCAGTACCACGAGTGGACGTTCCCGGACGGGCACTCGGTGCTGATCCTGGCCGAGGGACGGCTGATGAACCTCGGCTGCGCCACGGGCCACCCGAGCTTCGTGATGTCGGCGTCGTTCACCAACCAGGTGATCGCGCAGATCGAGCTGGCCACGAACACCGACGCGTACGAGAAGAAGGTGTACGTGCTGCCGAAGCACCTCGACGAAAAGGTCGCGCGGCTCCACCTCGACAAGCTCGGCGCGAAGCTGACCGAGCTGTCGGACGAGCAGGCGCGCTACATCGGCGTGCCGAAGGAAGGGCCCTACAAGCCGGACTACTACCGGTACTAGGCCCGCGACGCGCGGTCGGCGGGCGGGTGGGCGCGGCTTCCCTTCGGGGGAGCCCGCTCGCCCGCCCGCTCTCGCGTTTCCGACCCGGGCGGCCCGGGCGCTCGCTCAGCCGCCGAATAGGAGACGCAGGGCGAAGATCACGATCGTGACGGTGAGCACGTTCCGGACCCACGCCTGCCCCTTGAGGATCTGCAGGTGGACGCCGAACGCGGAGCCGACGTACTGGCCGATCGCCACGATGAACCCCGCCGTCCAGTCCATGAGCCCGGCGTAGGCGAAGATGGCCACGGCGAGCGCCGTGAAGGCCAGGACCAGCGTGTTCTTGATGGCGTTGGCACGCACCAGGTCGACACCCGACCCGGCGAGCAGCGCCAGGAAGAGGAAGCCGACCCCGGCCTGGATGAAGCCGCCGTACCAGCCGAGCCCGAAAAAAGCCAGACGGGCCCACCAGCGCTTCGCGCCCTCGGGAAGGGCGTCGGTGCCTTCGGCCGGGGGGTCGACGGGCTTCCAGATCATCCATCCCGCGGTTGCGACGAGCACGAACGCCAGCACGCGCTCGAAGGCCACGTCCCCGATGGCCATCGCGGCCCACGTCCCGGCCGCCACCCCGAGAAAGGAGGGAAGCGCGCCGAAGCGGACCCAGCTCCACGGGATGAGGCGACGACGCTGGAACTCCACGGTGGCGCCGATCCCGCCGACGAGAACGCCGATCCGGTTCGTGGCGTTGGCCACCGTCGGCGGCAGCCCGACGAAGATCAGAAGGGGGAGCGTGAGGAGCGAGCCGCCGCCCGCGATGGCGTTGATCACGCCTGCCGCGAGCCCCGCGAGCGCCAGGAGGACCGGCGTCAGGATCTGTTCGGGCACGGCTGAGCGGGGCTGGGGTCCGAGGCGCCGGAATCCTCGCCGAGAAGGGCCGGATCGTCCAGTCGCGTCACGAGCGTGTCACCGGCTGGAACCTCGCAACCCCCGGGCACGTAAGGGCGTCCAAGTAGTCGCACTACGCATGCCCAGGCATCCCGAAATCACATGTCACCGAAGAAGACGATCCTCCGCGAGCTCGCACGCTCCCCGGAGAACCAGTACACGCGACCGTCCTCGATCCGTGGCTTCAGCGAGGCCCCGGAGAAGTACCAGAAGGCCGTCAACGAGCTGCTGCAGGAGCGCCTGCTCGAGGGCCGCAAGGACGAGCAGGGCCATATGGCCATCGCCATCAACCAGCACCGTCGCAAGGACGTGGACCGGGAGATACGGCCGGTGTGGGCGCACCCGGCCATCTGGGCCGCGCTGGTCGCGATCGCCGCGATCGGCGCCGGGCTGGCGTTCGTCTAGGGCGGGTCTCTTCCCGTACGGGCCGGGGCCCGCTGTGCGCCCCGGATCCCACCGCACGGGTCTCGTGACGATGCGACGAGCCACGCCGGCACGCCGCGATGTCGAGCGAGCCCGCGGACTCTCGGCCGCCCGGAGAAGGCGAGCGTGCCGGTACGGGGGCGCGCCGCGGCTCCGGCACGCCCCCACACGGGAGGAGACCGCTACTGCACCGCGTTGATCATGTCGAAGATCGGCAGGTACATCGCGACGATCATGCCACCGACGATGACGCCGAGCACCACGATCATGATCGGCTCCATCGCGGCGAGCAGCGCCTCGACGGCCGCGTCGACTTCCTCGTCGTAGAAGTCGGCGATCTTGGTGAGCATCTCGTCGAGCCCGCCCGTCTGCTCGCCGACGTTGATCATCTGGACCACCATCGGCGGGAAGACGCCCGATTCCTTGAGCGGCCCCGCGATCGTCTCACCGCCGGCGATCGAGGCGCGCGAGCCCATGACCGCGTCGTGGATGACCCGGTTGCCCGCGGTCTTCGCGGTGATCTCGAGGCCCTCGAGGATCGAGACGCCCGAGGAGACCAGCGTCCCCAGCGTGCGCGTGAAGCGCGCGACGGCCGACTTGCGCTGGAGGTCACCCAGGACGGGCATCGCCAGCAGGAGGCGGTCGATCAGCAGCTCGCCGGTATCGGTCTGATAGAACTGCCGGATTCCGACGATGGCGGCGATGATGCCGATGCCGCACGCCCACCAGTACGCCTGCAGGAACGCCGACATGCCGATGACGATCTGGGTCGGCAGAGGGAGCGGAATCCCGGCCGACTCGAACATCGACTGGAAGGTCGGGATGACGAAGATGAGCAGGATGACGACCGCGGCGCCGGCCACCGAGAAGATGACCGCCGGGTAGATCATGGCGCCTTTGATCTTCCGGACCAGCGCGTCGTTCTTCTCGAGGAACGTCGCCAGCCGCAGCAGGATCGTGTCGAGGATACCGCCCGCCTCACCGGCCGCGACCATGTTCACGTAGAGGTCCGTGAAGACCTTGTCGTGCTTGCCCATGGCGTCGGCGAGCGTGTGACCCGACTCGACGTCGTAGAGCACCTCGGAGATGACCTTTCGAAGCGCCTGGTTCTCGGTCTGCTCCGCCAGGATGTCGAGGCTCTGCACGAGCGGCAGGCCCGAGTTGATCATCGTCGCGAACTGACGCGTGAAGATGACGATGTCCCTCGTCCCGACACCGGAGCCGAACGAGAGCGTCAGCTCCTTCGGCTTCTCCCGCACGGAGACGGGAATCAGCTTCTGGCGATGCAGATGTGCGAGGACGTCGTCCTTGCTGGGAAGGTCGAGCTCCCCGGTCTGCATCTCCCCGCCGGTGGCGGGTCGGGCGCTGTAGGAAAAGGTGGGCATGGCCTCTGCTACCTCGACTCGTTCGGGTTACTCGCCAGGGACGGGCTCGCCGACGGCCCGCAGGAGCTCGTTGGGGTCCGCGGATCGCTTGACTGCTTCCTCGAGGAGGATCTCGCCCTTGGTGTAGAGCATCATCAGGGCGTCGTTCATCGTCTGCATGCCGTGCTTCTTCCCCGCCTGCATGAGCGAGTAGATCTGATGGATCTTCTCGTCGCGGATGACGGCGCGGATGGCCGCGGTGCAGATCATCACCTCGGCGGCGACGACCCGGCCCTTCCCCTTCGCCTTGGGGATCAGGGTCTGGGTGATCACGCCTTCGAGCACGAAGGCGAGCTGGGTACGAACCTGCCCCTGCTGGTGCGCGGGGAAGGCGTCGATGATCCGGTTGATCGACTCGGCGGCCGAGTTCGTGTGCAGCGTCGCAAAGACGAGGTGACCGGTTTCCGCGATCGTCAGCGCGGCCGAGATCGTCTCCAGATCCCGCATCTCGCCGACGAGGATGACGTCGGGGTCCTGCCGTAGCGCGTACTTCAGGGCGGCGCGGAAGCTCTGGGTGTCCGCGCCGACCTCGCGCTGGTTGATCATGCACCCCTGATGGCGGTGGATGAACTCGATCGGGTCCTCGATGGTGATGATGTGACCCTTCCGCTCGCGGTTCACCTTGTCCACCATCGCCGCGAGCGTCGTGGACTTTCCGGAACCGGTCGGACCGGTCACGAGCACGAGCCCGCGGGGGCGGTCGGCGAGCTGGTTGATGATGGGGGGCAGACCCAGCTTCTCGATCGAGACGATCTCGTAGGGGATCTGGCGGATCGCCATCGCCACGCAGCCGCGCTGCTTGTAGACGTTGCCGCGGAAGCGGGAGAGGTTCTGCACGCCGAAGGAGAAGTCGAGCTCGTCCTCGGTCTCGAACCGCTTCTTCTGGTTGTCGGTGAGGATCGAATACGCGAGGGACAGCGTGTCCTTCGGCGCCAGCACCTGCTTGATGTGGCTGTTCGTGAGATCCCCGTCGATGCGGATCTTCGCGGGATTCCCCACGGTGATATGCAGATCGGAAGCCCCCCGCTGGATCATCTCCTGGAGGAGGACCCGCAGGTTGAGCTCCTGCTGAGGCTGCGTTCCCGAAGCCGGTGCCGCCGGCTGCGTCATAACCTTCCCCGGTTGCGGGTGTGCGCGGCCGCCCTCAGTCGGCGACCGTGGTCTCCTTGATGATCTCCTCGAGGCTCGTCACGCCGCGCTCGACCTTCTTCAGTCCGTCCTCGCGCAGCGTGAGCATGCCCTCGGAGCGCGCGAGATCGCGCAGCTCGTCGGTGCCCATCTCGTTCATGATCGCCTTGCGCAGCGCGGTGGACATGATCATGACCTCGTAGAGGCCGCACCGGCCCTTGTAGCCGGAGCCGCCGCACTGGTCGCACCCTTCGCCCTTGTACAGCGTGTTGGCGTGGACCCAGTCGAGGTCGATCTTGGCCGACTTGAGATAATCCTCCTCGTACGTCGCTTCGACCTTGCACTTGCTGCAGATGCGACGGGCCAGACGCTGGGCCGAGATGAGGTTGAGCGCCGAGGCCACGTTGAACGGCTCGAGTCCCATGTCGATCATGCGGGTGATCGTGCCGGGGCAGTCGTTCGTGTGGAGCGTCGAGAGCACGAGGTGACCGGTGAGCGCGGCCTTGATCGCGATGCCGCCCGTCGAGATGTCCCGGATCTCACCGACCATGATGATGTTCGGGTCCTGCCGCAGGAACGCCTTCAGCGCAGCGGGGAAGTCGAGACCGATCTCGGTTCGGACGAGAACCTGGTTGATCCCGTGGATGTTGTACTCCACGGGATCCTCGGCCGTCATGATGTTGGTGTCGATCGTGTTGACCTGACTCAGCGCCGAGTAGAGCGTCGTCGTCTTCCCGGAGCCCGTCGGGCCGGTGACGAGGACCATGCCGTAGGGGCGGGAGATCGCCCACATGAAGTCCTTCTCGGCCTTCGGCTCGAACCCGAACTTCGTCAGGTCGAAGGTCAGGTTCCCCTTGTCCAGGATACGGAGCACGATCTTCTCGCCGAAGATCACGGGCAGGGTGGAGACGCGGAAGTCGACCACCTTGTTCCGGAGCTTCAGCTTGATGCGGCCGTCCTGCGGCACCCGCCGCTCGGCGATGTTGAGGTCCGAGAGGATCTTGATCCGGGACGTGAGCGCCGCCTTCATCTTCATCGGCGGCTTCATGACCTCCTGCAGCGCGCCGTCGATCCGGTAGCGCACCCGGATCTCCTTCTCGTACGGCTCGATGTGGATGTCGGAAACGCCCTTCATCACCGCGTCGGTGAGGAGGCCGTTGATGAACTTCACGACCGGCGCCGAGTCGACCTCCGCCGCCAGCGCGGAATAGTCCTCGTCGTCGTCCTCCTCGATGACCTCGATGTCGTCGAACTCGTCCCAGTCGTCCGGGATCGCCGCCGCCGGGTCGTCCGCCGCTCCGTAGTACGTCTCCAGGTGCTTCTGGAGCGTGTATTCGCCCACGATCACCGGCTCGATCTCCAGCCGGGTGATGAACTTCAGGGCATCGATCGCCGTGAAGTCCGTGGGGTTGGTCAGCGCGACGGTGAGCATCCGGCCCACGCGCCGCAGCGGCAGGACCAGGTGTTTCCGCGCGACGTCGGCCGGGACCAGCTTGATGATCTTCGGGTCGACGTTGACCTTCGAGAGATCCACGGCCGGCACGCGGTACTGCTTGGCGAGCATCCGCGTGAGCTCTTCCTCGGCCACGAACCCCAGGTGCACCAGCGCATAGCCGATTCGGTGCCCGGACGTCTTCGCCTCGGCCAGCCCCTCCTGGAGCTGCTGTTCCGTGATCAGCCCCTCTTTGACGAAGAGGTCTCCGAGGCGGATCTCCTGAGCGACCTTTGCTGCCATCGACTCCGGTCCTTTCGGGGTTTCCGAGGCGGCGAGCGGCCGCACTCGCCTGTAGAATACGGGTTCGGGGCTCGTGACTACAAGCTTGGCATCCGCAGCGCCGCAAGTCGCAGCGGGACCTCTGCTAGCGCCGCGTCACCGCACCCCGTCCGCCCCCCGTAGCCCGCCCCCCGTGGCCGGGCCGATCCCCGGGACCCGTACCAGGCCGTCGAGCGAGGTGAAGGCGGACCGCCCGCGTTCCTCGACGATACGGGCCGCGATGACCGGCCCGATCCCCGGCAGCCGGACGAGCTCGCCGACCCCAGCGCGATTCAGGTCGACGGGAAGCACCGTCCCGCCGGGGGGCGCCCCACCCGCCGATCGCGCCCCCCGCGCGCTCGCGGCGGGGCCGCCGCGGAGCTCCCCCGCTCCGCCCCTCGGCCCGGGCGGCGGACGCGAGAGGTCGAGCGCCTCCCGGAGCTTCTCGACCGTGGCCGGACCGATGCCGCGCACCGTCGTGAGATCCTCGGGCCGCCGGAAGACGGCGCCCCCGGCGCGGGCCTCCACGATGGCCCGGGCCGTGGCGGGTCCGACGCCGGGGAGGCGGTCGAGCTGCTCCTCCGGCGCGCGGTTGAGATCGATGCGCTCGTCAGCCTCCAGCGGCCGCGCCCGCCGGGCCGCCTCCTCCGCCGCCGCTCGGACCCCGTCGGCGTGGGCCGCCGCCGTGTCCTGGGCGCCCCGGTCGACGGCGGGAGCCGGCCGGGTCGTGACCCAGCGCACGGTGCTCAGGACCACGAGCACCACCGCCGCGCGGCGCAGCGCCCGGTACTCGACCTCGGACATGGAGGATCATCCCGGCACGGGGCGGGCGACGCCATGCCGCGGTGGGTCGGCGGAAGACCGCCGGTCAGCCTCCGAGCGGCAACGCCCCCGCGGCGAAGTCGAGCTGACCGAAGATGCCGACCTGGAACTGCGTGGAACCGGTGCGCTGGCCCACGAAGGACTTGCGGTCGTCGAAGCTGAGCTGGAGGCCGAACTCGAAGCCGCCGGCCGCGGTGTCGAGCGTCAGGCTGGCCGACTTGGTCACCTGGTCGACGAAGGCGACGCACTCCGTGCCGGACGTCGTGATGCGGCAATCCCGCTCCGAGCGGTACGCCCCGATCAGGCTGAGGCTGACGGGTCGGTCGAGCCGCCCCGAGAGTCGGGCCGGCGGGAGCAGCTGGGCGGTCACGGCCACTCGGTGGCTGCTCAGATTCCGCTCGGTGCGCCCGGTGGGATCGGTGCCGAAGCCCTCGCGAAACGCGGCCCGGTACGTCGTGACCAGCGTGCGCAGCCACTGGATGGAGAGATCCAGCGGGATCTGTCGGTCCTGGTCGAAGCGGGTCTGGAGCGCCCGGCCCCCGAAGCGGATCTGCCGCTGCGTGCGCTGGTAGCCCGAGGTCAGGTTGAAGGACTGGATCCCCGTGAACGCCGGAAGGCGGATCGTGGGCAGACGGAGCTGGACGTCGGGCCAGGTCTGCTGCCGCGTCCGCTGGTCGCTGCGCGGATCGAGGGTCCGGGCATCGCTCCATTGCCACCCGACCTGCACGCCGACGCCGGCCGGAAGCGACAGTCCCGAGCCGACGCGCCAGCTCTCCCGGTCCGTCAGCGTGGCGGCCGTGTCGGCGTCGAGCAGCCGGAAGTCCCCACGGCCGCCAATGCCGAACTGGTAGCGCGCGCCGGGGTCGACGGGGTCGCGGTTGAAGCGGGACGAGATCCCGTCCCGGTACGCCACCGTGACCGGCCGGATCGCGCCGATGATGCCGCGGAGCTGCGCCACGTCCGCCGACTCCGCCGCGTCCTCGGGCCCCAGGATCGAGGTGGCGAGGGCGGTCGGGCTCACGCCGAGGGTCAGCCCCCAGTCCCGCTGCGTGCCGGCGTTGCGGGTCAGGACCGTCGTCGTGTCCGTCCCCTGCACCTCCTCCTGGAAGAAGTTCGTGTTGCGGTCCGACTGGTACACGGTCGTCCAGTCGAAGTCGTTGCGGAGCCAGGAGACGATCTGCGGCCGGAAGCCGAGGTTGGTGCGCAGCGTCCGGCTCGTCTCCCACCCGAGGTCCACGCCGAGCCCGCCCGCGCGCTCGGCCGCGATCAGATCCTGGACGTCGAAGTTCGAGCTCGCCTTGTACGGCGGCAGCAGGTCGCGCACGGACAGCAGCGCCAGGTCCGCCGTGAGCGGGGCGAGCGGTCGGAAGCGGACGTCTCCGGCCAGCTGGACCGACTCCCGCGGGCGCCGCGTCACGATCGGATCCGCGCCGGGCGCGTTGAGGATGATCTCCTCGTATCGCAGGACGTCGCTCTCCTGCTGGAAGTACGACCCTCCGAGCGAGACCCGCTCCGGCGTGAGGCGGAGACGGGCGTCCGCCACGTCGTCCTCGAGGAAGCCCGGCAGGAGCGCGCGCACGACGCCCTGCGCCGCCCCGGGGAAGATCCCGACCTCCCTGGGCTCGGGCTCGCGGAACCAGCCGACGCCGGCGTCGAGCGTGTGCGAATCGCTCTCCGTCGTCACCGTGGATGCGTCCGACAGCGCATAGGATGCGCGTGCGTCGAAGCCGTCGACCAGGAACCCCACGACCGGGTTGGCGCTCGGGGTGCGCTTGCGGAGCGAGACGCCCACGCGGCGCTGGGTCGACTCGGTGTCGCGGAGGTTCTGGATCCGGTCGGCGCGCACGTCCGAGTTGGCGAGCAGCACCGGCGCCTGGCTGGCTCGCGCGTACTCGTACGTCACCGGCAGGTCGAGTCCCCACTCGGACGGGAGCCAGCGGTCGACGGCCAGAGAGGTGAAGACGCTGACGGTCTGATCGTCCTGATAGGTGGCGCGGTCCTGC
>CALJLC010000274.1 GCA_937982605.1 uncultured Gemmatimonadales bacterium
GCTCCTGGCGTACCACATCGCCGTCATGCGCGGGTGCGACGTCGACCAGCCGAGGAACCTGGCGAAGTCCGTCACGGTCGAGTGAGCGCCGGCCCCGGGGCAGAAGGAGCGTATACACTGCGGTCCGCCCGGGAAGGCGAGTCGACGTGAGGGTCGTGCTCCAGCGGGTCTCCCGCGCCGAGGTCCGCGTGGGCGACTCGGTCGTCGGCTCGATCGGGCGCGGCCACCTGCTCCTGGTCGGCTTCACCGAGGGCGACGGGAACGAGCACGTCGAGTGGATGGCCGACAAGGTCGTGGGCCTCCGCGTCTTCCCGGACGACGAGGGCCGAATGAACCGGGCGCTGGAGGACGTCGACGGCGGGCTGCTCGTGGTGAGCCAGTTCACGCTGTACGGGGACGTCCGCAAGGGGCGTCGGCCGAGCTTCGTGCACGCGGCGCACCCGGACGTCGCCGTGCCGCTCTACGAGCGATTCGTCTCGGCGCTGCGCGACCGGGGTGTGTCGCGCGTCGAGACCGGCGAGTTCGGCGCGGCGATGGAGGTGGAGCTCGTGAACGACGGACCCGTGACCCTGGTGCTCGAGCGATGACCGCCCGGGTTCGGCCCCGGCCCGCCGCGGAGCGCGGATCGTGAGCCGCGCGCCCAGGCTGATCCTCGCCTCCGCGTCGCCGCGGCGCTGGGACGTGATGCGGCAGATCGGGCTGGACCCCGAGGTGCGTCCGACCGATCTCGACGAGTCGTACCTGGAGGGCGAGAGCCCGGCCGAGCACGTCGAGCGGCTGGCCCGGGCGAAGGCCGAGGCGGTGGCGGCCTCGGCGCCGGGCGCCGTTGTGGTCGGAGGCGACACCGTCGTCGTCGACGCGGGCCGCGTCCTCACCAAGCCGGTCGACGGACCCGACGCGCGCCGGATGCTCCTCGCGCTGGCGGGCGGCACGCACGAGGTGCTCAGCGGCCTGGCGGTGACCGGAGCGCACGGGACCGTAAGCTCGGTCACCCGCACGGTCGTCCGGATGAGACGGTACGGCGAGGAGGACGTGGAGGCCTACGTGGCCACCGGGGAGCCCCTGGACAAGGCGGGGGGCTACGGAATCCAGGGGCTCGGGGCCGCGTTGGTGGCCGGGATCGAGGGCGACTACTATTCGGTCGTCGGCTTCCCGGTGGGCGCCTTTCTCGACCTGCTCGAGCAGGCCGGATGGCGCGCCGCCTTCGGTCGGCTGACGCCCGTGGCTGGCCGCTGAACCGAGGGCCGGCTCCTCAGCCGGCCGGCCCCGCGCCTCCGGCGCGACCCCTCGAACGGACGGAGCGAGATGGCCGCACCTTCGGTCCTGGCGATCGACCAGGGGACCACCGGAAGCACGTGCCTGGTCCTGTCCGCGGATCGCGGCGTCCTCGGCCACGCCTACTCGGAGTTCACGCAGCACTTCCCCAAGCCGGGGTGGGTCGAGCACGACGCCGCGGAGATCTGGGAGGTGACGCGCCGCGTGGCGACCGAGGCGCTCGCCGAGGCCGGGGCCGAGGCGGACGTCCGCGCCATCGGGATCACCAACCAGCGCGAGACCGTCGTGCTCTGGGACCGCGAGACGCTCGAGCCGGTGCACCGCGCCATCGTCTGGCAGGACCGACGGACCACGCCGATGTGCCGCGCGCTCCGCGACGCCGGCCACGAGGCCGAGGTGCGGCGGCGGACCGGGCTCGTGCTCGACCCGTACTTCTCCGGGACGAAAGTGTCGTGGCTCCTGGAGCAGGACCCGGCGCTGCGACGTCGGGCCGAGGCGGGAGAGCTGGCGATGGGGACGATCGACAGCTGGCTCGTGGCCCGGCTCACCGGCGGCGGGGCGCACGTGACCGACCCGACCAACGCCTCGCGCACGATGCTCTGGAATCTGCACGACGCGGCGTGGGACCCCTGGGCGCTCGACCTTCTCGGGGTTCCGCCCGCCCTCCTGCCCGAGGTCTCGCCGAGCGCCGGCCGGTTCGGGACGGCCGCGGGGGAGCACTTCGGCAGGGAAGTCCCGATCGCCGGGATCGCGGGAGACCAGCAGGCGGCGCTCTTCGGTCAGGGGTGCTGGACGCCCGGCCTCGCCAAGAACACCTACGGCACGGGCGCCTTCCTCCTCCTCCATACCGGTTCCGAAGTCGTCGAGTCGGCGCACGGGCTCCTGACCACCGCCGCCTGCGACTCCGAGGGAAAGCTCGCCTACGCGCTCGAGGGCTCCGTCTTCGTGGCGGGGGCGGCGGTCCAGTGGCTGCGAGACGGTCTCGGGCTGCTCCAGTCCGCGGAGGACTCCGAGTCGCTGGCACGCTCGGTGGAGGACACGGCCGGCGTCGTCTTCGTCCCGGCGTTCGTCGGGCTCGGTGCGCCCCACTGGGAGCCCGACGCCCGGGGCACGGTC
This sequence comes from uncultured Gemmatimonadales bacterium, assembly GCA_937982605.1. Classification (GTDB taxonomy): domain Bacteria; phylum Gemmatimonadota; class Gemmatimonadetes; order Longimicrobiales; family Gaopeijiaceae; genus UBA2589. The sequence continues at coordinate 2,392 of CALJLC010000274.1, forward strand.
TTCGGCCTCACCCGGGGGACGACCCGCGCGCACCTGGTGCGGGCCGCGCTCGAGGCGATGGCGTACGGGACGGCGGAGGTTCTGGCCGCGATGGAGGCCGATTCGGGTGTCGAGACGTCGGAGCTGCGGGTCGACGGCGGGGCGGCGCTCAACGACTGGCTGATGGAGTTCCAGGCCGACACGATCGGAGCTCCCGTGCGTCGGCCCGCCAACGTCGAGACGACCGCGCTGGGTGCCGCGGGGCTCGCGGGCATCGCCGAGGGCGTGTGGGCCACCGCGGACGACTTCCTCGCCGCCGCCGGAGAGGGCGCGCGCTTCACGCCGACGTCGGACGCCGCCGGCCGCCGACGCCGGATGGAGGAGTGGAGCCGGGCCGTCCGCGCGACGGTCGCCTGGGCGCGCGACGGGTCGGAAGGGGCGTGACCGGCGCGCCGCCAGCGGGGTACGGTGTGGCCCGGGACCATCGAAGTCGGCGAGGGTAGGGGATTTACCGGACTTTTCCGCCTGTATCCGCCCGGGCTAGATTGACCGTGCTCGAGCGATCTCTCCGGAGCGCAGCATGAAGAACAACGGACGTTTCATGGTGGGCCTCGTCGGCGTTGCCGCCGTGGTGACCTACCTCATCTGGACCGGCGTCAGCGAGACCATGGTCTACTACGTGACGCCGGTCGAGCTCATGGAGAAGGTCGAGGCCGACCCGACGTTCCACGACGTGGGCGTGAAGGTCGGCGGGATGGTCGTGCCCGGCTCGTACTCCCGAGTCGAGGGCGAGCTCCTGCACGTCTTCACGGTCCGCGACCTCGTCGACGAGTCGACCACGTTCCGCGTGGAGTTCCGCGACGCCCTGCCCGACACCTTCACCGACGACATCGAAGTCGTGATGGAGGGGAAGCTGCGCAGGGACGGCGTCTTCGAGGCGACGACGCTCCTCACCAAGTGCGGGTCGCGCTACGAGGCCGCGCCGGAGGACCTGGCGGGCACCGCCAACGGACATCCGGAGGGAGTACCCTACGGCAGCGGGTCGTAGGTCATGACGCTCCTCGGGGAGTTCGCGCTCTGGATCTCCCTGCCGGTCGCGGCCTGGGGCATGGTCCTCGGCTTCGTGGGCGGACGCACGCAGCGCGGCGACCTCGTGCTCAGCGCGGAGCGGAGCATCTACGCCACGTTCGGCCTGCTCGCGATCGCGTCGGCCGGCGTCATCGCGGCCTTCGTCGGTGATCGCTTCGAGTACTGGTACGTCGCCAGCTACTCGAACGCGAACCTCGAGCTCTTCTACAAGATCACCGGCCTCTGGGCCGGCCAGCGCGGCTCGCTCCTCTTCTGGGCGCTCCTGCTCGGCCTCTTCGCCTCGATCACGGTCTTCACGAACCGGTCGAAGCACCGGGAGTTCATGCCGTACGTCGCCGGCGTGCTCCAGGCGATCCTGCTCTTCTTCATCGTCGTCCTCCTCTTCGCCGACGTGAACCCGTTCGAGCGGCTCCAGCAGAACGGGATCCCGTTCACGCCGGCCGACGGGCAGGGGCTCAATCCGCAGCTCCAGAACTACTGGATGACGATCCACCCGCCCACGCTGTACCTGGGCTTCACCTCGTTCACGATCCCGTTCGCCTTCGCGATCGCGGCGCTCCTCAACGGACGCCTCGACGCGCGCTGGATCCAGCTCACGCGCCGCTGGATCCTCACGAGCTGGTTCTTCCTCTCGATCGGGATCGTCTTCGGGATGCGCTGGGCGTACGAGGAGCTCGGCTGGGGTGGATACTGGTTCTGGGATCCCGTGGAGAACGCGTCGCTCCTGCCGTGGCTCACGGCGACGGCGTTCCTGCACTCGATCCAGATCCAGGAGAACCGCGGCATGTTGAAGGTCTGGAACATGTCGCTGGTGCTCATGACGTTCCTGCTCACGATCTTCGCGACGTTCCTCACGCGCTCCGGGCTCATCGAGTCGGTCCACTCCTTCGCCCAGGAGCTCAAGATCGCGTACATCTTCCTGAGCTTCATGGGCGGGGTGCTCGCGTGCTGCGTCATCCTGATCGTCTACCGCCTGCCCCAGCTCCGCAGCGAGAACCAGATCGAGTCGTTCCTCTCGCGCGAATCGGCGTTCCTCTTCAACAACCTGCTGCTGCTCGGCGCGGCGTTCTCCGTGATGTGGGGCACGATGTTCCCCCTCATCTCCGAAGGGATCACCGGGCAGGAGATCAGCGTCGGGCCGCCCTTCTTCAACCGGGTCAACCTCCCCATCGGCATCGTCCTGCTGGCGCTCGTGGGGATCGGCCCGGTGATCGCCTGGCG
>CALJLC010000275.1 GCA_937982605.1 uncultured Gemmatimonadales bacterium
CAGCAGCTCCCCGGCCCCCGCAACCTCAAAGTGATCTATTCACCGCTGCACGGCGTCGGGGCCTCGGCGGTGATGCCGGCGTTGGAGGCAGATGGGTTCAGCGATGCCGAGCTGTTTGAGCCGCACGCCGAGCCCAGCGGCGACTTTCCCAACGTCCCCGGCCATGTTTCCAACCCTGAGAACCCGGCCGTCTTCGACCTCTCGGCGTACTCGGCGGCGTACGCGCGCATGAGCCCCGACCTTCCGGGCTCGGTGACCCATTACGTCCGGGCACGGGTCCACAACTCCCGGGACGAGGTCGCCTGGGTACAGCCCCTCTTCCTCGAGCGCCGATGAACGTCCTGCGGATCGCCCTGGTCGGTGGCTTCCTCTCCGTTGCCGCGGTCATGCTGTGGGTCTCGTTCTTCCTGGGAGTCGAGACCTCCGTCGGCACGCTGCTCGTGAACCTGGGAACCGAGATCATGGGGATCGTGATCACGGTCGCGGTCGTCGAGTGGTTCTTCGAGCGCCGCAGGCTCCAGACCCGGGGCCGACAGCTCGCCTGGGACGCGCTGCACGCGGTCGAGCACGCGGTGTGGGTCTGGCAGGGTGGCCCCCGGGAGATGGACACCGACGAGGTGCGCGGCATCCTGAACGCGGTGGGCGACGACGACCCGCTGCCCGACTTCACCGAGGGGCTCTTCCTCAACATCGGCACCCGCGCGCGGCGGCTCCTCAACAACGACCCCGACGCCGTGGCCGCCATGCCCGGCTTCATGAACGGCCTCGAGCAGCTCGCCCGGCTGAGCGCCATCCGGGACGGGAAGGAGCCGATGAAGCCGCGCAAGATCGCGGACATCCTCGACGAGGGGACGTCCGAGCTGGCCCGCTCGCTCGGTCAGCCCACGGAGCGCCATCTCGCGTCCCTGATCCGCTATCGGGACCCCGGAGTGGGCAGCCAGGAGCGGCGTCACTACGGCGGCGGCGGCCACATGCACTTCGGCGCCTCCCAGCCATCGGCCCCCACCTGATCGGGTGTCGCGGCCCGCGCTCGAGCGGCGGCCGTCCCCGCGCCGCCGCGCCGACCCTACGCTTCGGCCGCGGCCCGCACCCTCAGTCGGGCTCGAAGTAGCCGATGTGCTCGAGCATGAAGTCGCGGATCACGCGCGCGAGGATCTCGGCGTACGCGGCCCGGTTCTCCTCGGTGTCCCGGAGTCCGGTGAAGTGGTGCTCGAGCTGGATGCCGCTGATCAGCTCGGTGTCTCCGATCGATCCGTGGCGGCGGGTGCTGTAGCCGCCCGAGAAGTACGGGTCGCTTCCGGGCGACGGATACGTCGGGCTGGGAACCGCGGGGACGCCCTCGGCCTCGAGCAGACCCCCGAAGCTCGTCGGCCCCCTGAGCAGCGAGGAAAACGGGATCGGCGAGTCCCGACCGATCTCGCGGATGCTCGTGAGCTGTACCACGGAGAGCTGGTCGAGGTTGATGTCCGGCAGGTCGAGGCGGTCCGCCGGCAGCAGGTAGCCCAGCTCGACGCGGGGGATCGGGTGGCCGTGGCCGTGGATGTCGAAGTACATCCCCTCCCCGCGCACGCCGAGCATGCCGCGCGCCCGCTCGATGAAGCCGTGGTACTCGGTCCACGCCCGCTCGGCGAAGGGGTTCTCCTCGGCCGCCTCGTCGATCTCCCGGTTCGGGTCCAGGCGGGATCGGTCGAGGTGGGAGAGCACCAGGTACGGCGCGTACCCGGTGAGGTCGACCAGGGCGTCCCGCACCGCGAGCGTGAGCTCGAGCGTGTTCCGGTCCCGCACCGACTCGCCGAAGGTCCGCGGCGGGATCTCGTGCGGCGTGAGGTCGCCGCCGTGAGGCGCCGACAGGATCACGGGCAGCTCCCCCGGGATGTACTCCACGTAGCCGTTGCGTCCGAAGTAGCTCTGGCCGGAGAGGTACTCGTCCACCGGATCCGGCAGCCAGACCTCGACCTCGGCGGTGGCGGTCACCCCGCCGAGCTCGGCGGTCACCGTCGTCGTGCCGACCGATACCGCGCTCGCCCTGCCCATCGCGTCGATCGTGGCGACGGACGGGTCGGCGACGCTCCAGCTGACGAGGTGCGTGCTCACCGACCCCGCGGGTCCGAGCGCGACGGCCCGGAAGCGCTCCGTGCCGGACGGACCGACGACGAGGCCCACCTCCGGCACGATCAGAAGCCGCCGGACCTCCGGCTCGACCGGACCGCCGCAGGCGGCCAGCACCGCGACGGCGGCCAGCACCGCCTTGCGCCCGCGGACGGCGCGGGGGCGAGAGCCGACGGACCGGACGTGCCCCGGAGGGCGCCGGAGGTCGGCGGGGCGCGGGGGAGCTCGACGGACCATGACGAAAAAGTGGGCTTCCCAATCCCCGGTCGCGAGCCCATCGTGGCGGTGACCCGGGGAGAGGAGGCGAGGGTGGAGCGAGACGATCCGACGGCGGTGCGGTTCCGCGAGGCCGTGGAACGCGGGGACGCGGCCGAGGTTCGCGCGCTCGTCGAGACCCACCCGGCGCTGCGCACCAGCATCGACGCGCCATGGTTCGGCTTCGACAAGCCGGCCATCGTGGAGGCGGCGTCCCGACTCGACCGCGCGATGGTCGACACGCTCCTCGACCTCGGAGCCGACATCGACGCCCGCTCGGCGTGGGCCAACGGCCCGTACAGCGCGCTCCACGGCCTCGTCGACGGCCCGACGCCGGAGCGGCTCGCCTTCGCCGAGTACCTCGTCGAGCGCGGCGCGACGGTCGATCTGCACGCGGCGGCCGGGCTGGGACACGCCGAGCGGCTACGCGAGATCCTCGACGCCGAGCCCGACCGGGTCAGCGAGCCGGGGCCCGACGGTGCCACGCCGCTCCACCTGGCGAAGGACCCCGAGATCGCGGCGCTGCTCCTCGAGCGGGGCGCGGACCTCGAGAAGCGGTGCGTCGACCACCTCAGCACCCCCGCCATGTGGGCCACCGCCGGCCGCGAGGACGTCATGCGCTTCCTGCTCGAGCGGGGGGCCCGGCCGGACCTCTACCTGGCGGTCCTCCTCGACGACGTGGAGCTCGTCGAGCGTATCCTCGAGGCTGACCCCGACGCGATCCACGTGAGCGTCTCCTTCGGCCGATCCCACCCCCACCTCGGCGGTGGTGACAAGTACGTCTGGTCCCTGCGGGGCGCGGAGACCCCGGTCGAGCTGGCACGGCGCCGGGGGAAGACGCGCACCTACCGGTATCTCCTCGACCGAAGCCCGGCGGACGTGCGCCTGCTCCAGGCCGCTCTGCGCGGCGACCGCCCCGGGATGGAGGCGCTGCTGTCGTCGGAGCCCGAGCTTCTCGACGGCCTCACGGAGCACCGCCGCTGCGAGATCCTGGCCGCGAGCCCGGAGGGTGCCGCGGTGCTGCTGGCGCGGGGCGTCGATCCGAACGTCCGGGACGCCTCGCACGGCGCCACGCCGCTCCACCACGCGGCGTGGCGGGGACACGAGGAGGTGGCACGGCTCCTGCTCTCTGCCGGGGCCGACCCGACCCTGCGCGATCGGCAGTACGACGGGACGCCGCTCGGATGGGCACAGCACGGCGGGCAGTCCGCGCTCGTCCGCCTGCTGTCGCCCTGACCTCGCGGTCCCTACCCTCCCCACTTTTCCGCCAGCGGACAGGAGCAGCGATGGCCCAGGAAGGCATGGAGCTCGGCGCATTCTCGATGAGCCTCACGGTGAAGGACCTGGGCGCCTCGCGGGCCTTCTACGAGAAGCTCGGCTTCGAGCAGATGGGCGGAGACGGCGAGCACTACCTGATCCTCGTGAACGGGACCGCGGTCATCGGGCTCTTCCAGGGCATGTTCGACCGGAACATCCTGACCTTCAACCCGGGGCTCACGCAGTCGAAGGAGCAGCTCGACGACTTCACGGACATCCGGGAGCTGCGCGACCGGCTCGTCGCGGCCGGGATCGAGCTCACCGCCGACCTCGACCCCGAGGGCACCGGCCCGGCGTCGATCGCCTTCGTCGATCCGGACGGCAATCCGGTCCTGATCGACCAGTTCTTCCCCAAGCCGGGCACGTCGCGGGACTGAGCTTGCCGCCCGGGGCCGGCCGCCGGATCTTGGCCCCATGACCCGCCCGCGAGGCTCCGCATCGACGGTACTGCTCCTGGCCGCGGGCTTCGCGACCGCGCTCCCGGCCCCGCGCGCGCTCGAGGCCCAGGCTCGGCCGCTCGCCTACGACGACTACTATCGGATCGTCGGCGTCGGAAGCCCCGCGATCTCCCCCGACGGCGCCCGGGTGGCCTTCGTGCGCTCGGTGGTCGTGGAGGAGGCGAACCGCACGCATCGGGAGGTGTGGCTCGCGGAAGCGGACGGCTCGGACGAGCCGAGGCGGATGACGGCGCCCTCCACCGAGGCCTCGTCTCCGCAGTGGAGCCCGGACGGAAGGCTGCTGGCCTTCGACTCGTTCCGTCCGCTGACCGGAGCCGACGGGAGCGGCTCGACGTGGTTCCTGCGCATGGACGCACCGGGCGAGGCGTTCCGGATCCCCGGCCTCGACGGCTCGCCGATCTTCGACCCGACGAACCGGCGCATCGCCTTCACCCGGTCGGTCCGACCCGACGGCTCGCCACCCGCCGGGCCCGAGCTCACGGACGAGGAGCGGCGCATCGTGGAGCGCTTCGACGGCCGCGCATACGACTGGATGCAGTTCCGCTTCGACCGCCGTGGGTATCTGCCGGACCCGAGGGACCCGTGGGCGACTCCGCCCACGCAGATCTTCGTGCTCCCCCGAGACGGCGGCGAGGCGATCCAGCTCACCCGGCTGCGCGTCGACGCGACCGACGTCACGTGGCGCCCGGACGGCGAGGCGCTCGCCTTCGCGGCGGACGAGCATCAGCGCGACGAGCACAGCTACCCCCGCGCCGACCTGTGGACGGTGACGCTGGACGGCGAGCTGACCCGGCTCACCGACGACGAGTACGACTGGGGCGACCCGGTCTGGTCTCCCGACGGCGCATGGCTGGTGGCCTCCGGGCAGGTGGGCCTCGACGTGATCATCCGGGAGCGGTGGGATCACGGCTCGCCGAACGACCTCTGGCTCTTCCGCGCCGACGGGAGCGAGCGGCGCAACCTCACCGAGTCGTGGGACCTCATCCCCGGCACGCCCACCTGGAGCCCGGACGGGCGTCACCTCCACTTCACCGCCAACGTCGGCGGCAACACGCATCTCTTCCGGCTCGAGGTGGCGCGCGGATCGGTCGAACAGATCACCTACGGCGACGGACGGATCGGTTCGGTGTCCTTCTCCGCCGACGGATCGACGATGGCGTACCTCGGTCAGGACGCCACGCACCCCGCCGACGTCTACGCCGGCCCGGTCGGTGGATCCGGTCGGCAGCTCACGGCGTTCAACGCCGACCTCCTCGGGGAGCTCGACCTGCGGACACCCGAGCGCATGCTCTTCGAGAGCGCGGACGGCACCGAGATCGAGGGGTGGGTGATTCCGCCCGTCGGGTATCGGGCGGGTGACGGGCCAAGCTGGCTCCTGGTGCTCAACATGCACGGCGGCCCGCACGGGTCGTACGGCAACAGCTTCTCCTTCGACTTCCACCTCCAGTCCGGTCGGGGCTTCTTCGTCGTGTACACGAACCCGCGCGCCTCGACCGGCTACGGGGAGGCGTTCCGCTGGGGCACGTGGGGGAGCTGGGGCGACGAGGACTACGAGGACGTGATGGCCGGCGTCGACGCGGCGCTCGAGCGGTGGCCGATCGACGAGGCGCGCATGGGCGTGACCGGCTACTCCTACGGCGGCTACCTGACGAACTGGGTCATCACGCAGACGGACCGCTTCGCGGCCGCCGTGGCGGGCGCCGGAATCTCGAACTGGGTGAGCGACTACGCGGTGGCGGACGTCCCGCGCACGAAGGAGACGGAGTTCTACGGAACGCCGTGGCAGGAGGAGGGCCTCGAGAACCTCCTGGCCGCCTCGCCTATCGTGCACGCGGACGGCGTCTCGACGCCGACGCTCTTCGTGCACGGGGAGTCCGACCACCGCGTGCCGATCGAGGAGGCGGAGCAGATGTACGTCGCGCTCAGAAAGCAGCGCGTACCCGCCCGCATGATCCGCTATCCGGACTCGTCCCACGGCGGGTGGACGCCGTGGCGTTACCTGCATCGGCTCTACTCCACCATGGCGTGGTGGGACGAGTGGCTCACGGACAAGCCGATCTCGTGAGCGACCGCGCCTCGGCGCTCCAGCTCGGCATCGTCCTCGCGGTCGTGGCGCTCGGCCACCTCTCGCTCGCGCCGAACGTGGCCGACCTCGACGGCTTCTACCACATCGGGCACGCGGCGGCGTACCTGGAGGGCTCGCTCCTCGACACCTCGCTGCCCTGGGCCACGCGGTCGATCATCGGCGACATCGGGGGCGACCTCTGGTGGGGCTTCCACGTCCTGCTGCTGCCCTTCTCGCTGCTCGGCGTAGGACTCGGGCTGCACGCGGCGGCGCTCCTGCTCACCACCCTGCTCGGGGTGACCGTGCTCGAGGTGCTGCGCCGGCACGGAGTCCCGGGCGCGGGGTGGTGGGCCGCGCTCGCGCTCGTGGCGGTGCCCAACGTCTTCTACCGGCACCTCATGGTCCGGCCGCACGTGATCTCGCTGGCCGCGGGTCTGCTGCTCGTTTCGGTGCTCGTGCGCGGGCGCTGGTGGCAGGCGCTCCTGCTCTCGGCGCTCGTCTCCTGGGTGCACCTCAGCCTCTTCTGGCTCCCGCCGCTGCTGGCCGTGACGTACGCGGTCGTCCGGGTGCCCGTCACCGTCGCGCTCGGCAGGGAGAGCCCCGACACGGGCGTGCCCATCCGGCTGGCGCTCCCCGCCGTCTTCGGCGGCGTCGCGCTCGGCTGGCTTCTCCGCCCCGACCCACTGGCCACCGCCACCCTCCTCAACGTCCAGCTCGTCCAGCTCTTCGCGCAGAAGGCCACCGAGCAGCCGCTGACCTTCGCGGCCGAGCTCTCCGCGATCGACCCGGGCACGCTCCTGCAGTCGGCGTGGACGTTCGCGCTGGCCTGGACGGCGACCGTGGTCGTCCTGGTCGGGGCGGCCGTCCGTGGCCGGCTCGCCTCGCTTGGGCAGGCTCGCGCCACCCTGGTCTGCGTGTCGCTGCTCGTCTCGGTGGCCTTTCTCGGCCTCGCGCTCCTCTCGGCGCGCCGGGCCCTCGAGCAGTGGGTGGCCTTCGGCGCGCTCGCGATGCCGTTCGCCTGGGGGCTGCTCCGCTCCGACGCGGCCCGGCGCGGCGGTGCGGCCGCGGCGACCGGCGCGGTGGGCGCAGAGGTGGGGCCGCCCCGCGCGGACGAACCGGGTGCGCCGACGGGCCCTCCGTACTTTCCGCGAACCGTCGTCCGGGAAGCGATAGCGGCG
>CALJLC010000276.1 GCA_937982605.1 uncultured Gemmatimonadales bacterium
GGTCACGTCGGTCGCGGCGCGGACGCCCGCCTCGACCATCTCGCGCGCCGCCACGTCGCTGAGCGCGGCCATCGCCTCGACTGCCGCCGCGACGACCGGCGGCTCCGCCTCGCCCTTCTTGATGGCCGTGGCGATGATCCCGGAGCCGATCGGCTTGGTCAGCACGAGACGGTCGCCGGGGCGGGCCGCGTCATTGGTCACCATCCGGGACGGCGCGACCTCGCCGACGGCGACGAGGCCGTACTTGGGCTCCGCGTCGTCGATGGTGTGTCCCCCGAGCGTCGGGACGCCGATCCCGCTCGTGACGGCGCTTCCCCCCCGGAGGATCTCGTCGAGGATGCCGGACGCCAGGAGGCTCCGGGGGAAGCCCACCAGGTTCAGCACGAAGAGCGGTCGTGCGCCCATGGCGTAGATATCGGACAGCGCGTTGGCCGCGGCGATCCTTCCGAAGTCGAAAGGGTCGTCGACGATGGGCGTGAAGAAGTCGGCCGTCACCACGAGCGCGCGGTCGTCGGAGAGACGGTACACGGCGGCGTCGTCCCCCGTCGTGTGCCCGACGAGGGCGTTCGGATCGTCCACCGGAAGCACGTGACGCAGGACCTGCGTCAGCTCGGACATGCCGAGTTTACACGCTCAACCGGCGCCGTGGCTGAGCTGGGAGAGCCGGATCTCCGGCCGCTGATCCCTGGGCTCGTTCGCCATCGATCTCCTCACTCGCTGCGGAAACCATCGGGCCGAATCGGGTAGTCCCCGTCGGAAACAGGAAGCTAACCCTGGACGGTGACCCCGTCCGCAGCCGATCGACGCCACTTGTCCCCGCTCCAGCGATCCCCCCGACAGCTGCTCGCCGACGAGCTCTCGCGCCCCGAGGCCGAGCTCGACCTGGCGCGCGCGGCGCTCCTGGTGGCGAAGGAGGAGTACCCGCAGCTCTCGGTGGACCTCTATCTGGCCCGTCTGGACCAGGTCTCCGAGGAGGTGAAGGATCGGCTGGACAACGAGACCGCGCCGCTGGTGGTGCTCGACGAGGTCATCCAGACGCTGTACGGTCGCCGGAAGCTCCGCGGGAACCGCGAGGCGTACTACGACCCGCGGAACTCCTTCATCAACGACGTGCTCGATCGCGGCGTGGGCATCCCGCTCACCCTGGGCATCGTGCTTCTCGAGGTCGGCTGGCGACTCGGTCTTCCGCTCGAAGGCGTGAACTTCCCCGGCCATTTCCTGGTGCGCTTCGCCGGAGACGAGGTGCGACTCCTCATCGATCCTTTCGACGCCGGCAAGATCCGCTTCGAAGACGAGGCGCAACAGCTCCTCGATCAGGGCTACGGCGGCATGGTCTCGATGCGCAGCGCCTTCCTGCGAGCGGCCGGCAAGCGGGACATGCTCACACGCCTGCTCACCAATCTGAAGAGCATCTACACGCGCATCGGGGACGATCCGCGTGCCCTGGCGGTGGTGGAGCGCCTCCTGATGATCCGCCCCACCGCGCCGGTCGAGAGCCGCTCCCGCGGCATGCTGCTGGCGCGGCTGGGTCGTCACGAGGAGGCCGCCCGGCAGCTCGAGGCGTATCTGCGGGTCTCGCCCACCGCGCAGGATCGCGAGGACGTCCGCGACATCGTCCGCGACCTGCGCGCGGGTCGCTACGAGCCCGGGGAGGGCGAGCTGGAGTGACTCTGGAGGCTCGGGAGTACGGGGCCGCCACCGAGGGGGTAGCGCTCTTCGACCTCGGTCACCGCACGCGGCTGCGGGTCTCGGGACGCGCTCCCCGGCAGATGCTCGACGGCGTGCTGACGGGAACCCTCCCCGCGCCTCAGGGGGGGCCGGCTCCCGACGTGCGCTCCGGCGTCGGGACGTATCACGCGGTGCTGACGCCGAAGGGAAAGATGATCACGGATCTCCTCGCGCTGCTTCCCGGCGCGGAGGACGACCCGGGCTTCCTCCTCGACGTGCCGGCCGCCGGGCGGGACGGACTGCTCGCGCACTTCGGCAAGTTCCTTCCGCCCCGGTTCGCCACCGTGACCGACCTCTCGGACGCATGGAGCGCCATGGCGGTCGTCGGCCCGGAGGCGGCCGGAGTGCTGGCCCGTCTCGCCCTCGGCCTCCGCGTGGAGTCGGCCGATCTAGCGACGGGCGCGGAAGGTGCCTGGTGGTCGGTCGGCGATGCCCCGGAGGCCCGGATCGTGGCGCGCACCGCCGACGTCTCGTCGCCCGCGTGGTACGTCTACGGTCCGTCGGACTCCGTGCGCGCCCTCCGGGATGCGCTCGTGCGAGAGGGGGCCGTCCCCGCCGGTGCCCCGGTCTGGGAGGCGCTCCGCCTGGAGGCCGGGCGGCCGGCCTTCGGTCCGGACATGGACGAAGGCACGATGCCGCCCGAGGCAGGCATCGTCGAGCGCGCGATCGACCAGACCAAGGGGTGCTACACGGGTCAGGAGGTGATCGTCCGCATTCGGGACCGGGGTCACGTGAACCGGCACCTCCGCCGCCTCGAGCTGGACGAGCTCGCGGTGCCCGAGCCGGGGACGGAGCTCTACAGTGACGAGGGGAAGCCGGTCGGTCTCGTCACCTCCGCGGCGCGCTCGCCGAGGGCCGGCCCGCTCGCGCTCGCGTGGGTGCGCCGGGGCGTCGAGCGCGTCCGGCTCGGCGGCGCCTCCGGCCCCGCGGTGGTCGTGCGCGACGAGCCGCTCGCCCCCGTCTGAGACGCGGGGCGGCGCCCGCCCCCGTGCCGAGGGGCGCGCGGCTCACACCCGAACGCTAAGGGTCGAGGGACTCCAGGGCCGCCAGGA
>CALJLC010000277.1 GCA_937982605.1 uncultured Gemmatimonadales bacterium
GATGCGCAGCGTCTTCGTCGCCTGGGCCCTCACCCGTCAGGATCTGGCCAAGATGTCGGTGCCGCAGGCCGCCGCGCAGGCGCTGAAGGACCGTTTCCCGTGCAGCCAGATCGTGGTGCCGCGCCGGACGTAGCTGCGCTGCGCCGCACCGGATCCGGAGTGGAGCCCCACGTTGAGGCCCACCCCGTCCGAACGGAGTGAAGCTGCCCGTTCCGCCCGATCGAGCAGTGCCGTCCCCACGCCACGATTTCGACGACCCTCTCGCACCCACAAGTCCGAGATCTCGGGGAGCCCCGAGTCGCGCAGGACCGCGTCGTCGGCCGTCCAGAGCAACGTCACGAAGCCTGCCGGGGCCCCGTCGACGAGGGCGACGAAGACCGTACGCCGACCGGCGCGGTCCTCGGACAGGTAGCGCTCGAACTTCGCTCCGTCCTCGAAGAGGGGGGAGTCGGAGGGCTCGATGCGACGGATCTCGATGCCGTCCCCTCCCTCGACCCGGCCCCTGGCGGGGCCCTCGGACTCCATGCTCAGCCCTCGCTCGCGAGCGTTCGAAGCGCCAGCCCATCGATGATCCTCCGCGCCGCCTCGGTCGGAGTGAGCGACGAGTTGTCCACGCGAAGGTGCGGACCGAGAGGAAACCGTCCCCCCGAGTCGAATCGCCACTTCGACTCCGCCTCGATCAGGTGGGCCCTGGAGGCGCCTCGCCGACTCGTTGCGGGCCAGCCGGGTGTCGAGAGCCGCCCACAGCGCCGCGTACACGACGCGCCCACCTTCGGCCTCGAAGGGGTCCACGAGCTTGCGCACGTACTCGAGCTCGCCCGGAGCGTCGAACGCCCACACGAAGGTGAAGATGAGGCCCGGCAGTTCGCTGAGGGCCACCTCTCGGATCATCTCGCGACGCTGCATGGTCACGAGCCGGTTGAAGGCCGGGTCGCCGAAGCCGAAGACCGGAAGCACCGCCTCGATCGACACGTGGTTGTGATAGAGCGGCAGGCCGGTGAGGCGACTCAGCTCGCGGCCGACCGTCATCTTTCCGACGGCCGGCGGGCCGACGAGGAAGACGAGCGTCTTGCCGGACCCGGAGCCCGCTTCCGCGCTCATCCGGAGCTCCGGAGCGCCACGATCATCTCGGTTCGGTAGGGTCGCACGACGGCGCCTCCGAATTCGTCGTCGATCAGGGAACTCAGCTCACCCCGGAGACCCGCGAGGGCGTCGCTCGGGAGGAGTCGATGGTCCGAGTACGTGTTGATGAGTCGGAGGTACAGCTCTCGAGGGTACGTACGACTCCAGTCGTGGCTGACGCGATGGACGTCGGCGAAGCCGTCGCTCGACTCGAGCTCCTCCACGATGCCACGGATGTCGGATTCCTTGGCGCCGGGCGTCGCCGGCGGCGTCCAGTCGGGCATCCACCGCCGGTAGATCGGCTGGGAGCGCTGGAAGAAGCCGGTGTAGGGGAACGGATGCGTGTGCCACAGAAGGACGAGCGCGCCGCCGGGGCGGATCGCGTCGACGCAGCGGCCGACGCGGGTCTCCGGATCGAGCCAGTGATAGGACGTCGCGCAGACGAGGGCGGCGAACGAGCCCAGCTCCGTCGCCTCCTCGAAGTCCTGGCATCGGATCTCGACGTCCGGACGGCCGGCCAGGCGCCGGCGGGCGAAGCGGACCATCTCCGCGCTCCGGTCCACGCCCAGCACGGCGAAGCCCGAATCCGCGAACCACTCGGAAGCCTCCCCCGTCCCGCAGCCCACGTCCAGGATCGAGGCGCCCGGCTCCAGCCCGGCGATCTCCACCGCCGCCCGGAGGAGCTCGTGCGGGTAGCCGGGTCGCGCCAGGAAGTAGTCCTCGGCCCGACCGAGGAAGGAGTCCCGTCGCGTCTCCCGCTCGACCCGATCCACCGCTACCGGGACGGCAGCTTTTTTTCGACGAACTCGTCGCCCACCGAGACCCGACCGGGTTCCACCACCGTGCCGTAGACACCGAAGCACGCCTCCCGCTCCCTCGCCACCGTCTTCAGTACGTCGGGGTCCTTCTCGCCGCTCTCGGGATCGATCGTGATCACGACGCAACGGCCGTCCCGCTTGTCCACGCGGAGGCGCATGCTCCCGACCCTCAGAACCGCACCGAGCAAAGCGTCCTCCCGGAAGGGGCTCCCGTCCGTCGTGCTCATGACCATGTTGGGACGGAAGCGGAGGGCGTCGAGGTCGCGCCCGACGAGCTGCTCGAGCCGCTCGACGGACTGCTCCGAGATCAGCGACACCGGAAAGGCGTCGAACGCGCCTCGATCGTGCTTCACCACCCGCGCGCCGCTCGGGTGGAGCTCCGACGCGAGCGCCGGATCCGCCACGTCGTACGCGACCCCGGACGGGGTGGTCACGACCGTCTCGGAGGAGTCGGGTCGAGAGGGATCGACGAACGACGGCCGGTAGAGACGCAGATCCGCGTTCTGGCGCAGGGTGAGCCACGGGAACCCGCTCCGCACCGCCTCGTCCCGGATGAACGCCCAGCGACGGTCGCCGGCGAGCCCGTACCAGCCGACCTCGACGGTCTGCAGCGACTCGGCGGCCATCGACTTGACGGGATAGCGCCACAGCGTGGCGACCCGGCCGACCCGCTCCCCTCCCCTGGATTCCGACACCTGCTCGCACCTCCACGCGAGGCGCCCTTTGGCCGTGTTGAACCCTGCCGAGCGTGACGGCCCTTGAGGGCCGCTGCAGCGCCTCTCGGCGAGGGCTCGGCGGGCCGCCCGGGCGGCGGCCCCCGATCGGGCCCGGAGTAGATCGCGACCGGGGCGTCGAGTCAACCTGCGACGGGCTCGCCGGGGGGCCGAGTGAGATCGCGGTCGACCCGGAGACGCGCTCCATTCGGTGGGTCGGAGACGAGGAGGTCCTGGTCACCCGCACCGAGCGCGGCGTATCCCGGGCGACGTCGCGGGAGTACGAGATCCGGTCCGCCTGGAGCGTGCGCGACGACGCCTCACCGCCTCCGGTAGCTCGCCCACATACCCGCGTGCACGTGCCGGTCGAATGCCCCGGTCCCCACCGGGTCGAGCCACCGGCCGCGGGTGCGGATGGGGTGCGCGAGCGTCTGGGCCACCTTCGTCTCGGTGGCGAAGACGCCTCCCCGCCGGAGCACCCGAGCGATCTCGCCGACGGCGCCGTCGGGATCGTCGACGTGGTAGCAGGTACCGAAGTCCACGACGACGTCGAAGGCGTCGGCGGCGAACGGCAGCCGCCTCGCGTCCGCGCGCAGCACGGCGGCAGCCGAGCCCCCCGGCGGGACCCGAGCGAGGAGCCCCGCGTCGATGTCGATCCCGACGAGCAGCGCCGGAGTGAGGATCCGGTGCAGCGTGGGCAACGCGGCCCCGGCTCCGCAGCCCACCTCCAGGACCCGCCCGCCCCGGGGAAGGCGCAGCGCCCACGCGAAGAGAGGGACCTCGAGGTGGCGCTGAAGCGTGTTGCGATACTCCAGGTCCGGGAAGGGGCGGTACGAGTCCCCGGCGGATCCGTCCGCCACCACCTCGGCGGTCGAGTGGCCCGGCTCCAGCACCCGCAGCGCGCGGGCCAGATTCGATCGGGCGGTCGCCTCGAGTCGCTCCTCGAACCAGCGCGTGTTGAAGATGCGGTCCCGCTCGAGGAAGCCCCTCAGGACCTCGGCCCGGCGGCGCCGGAAGACCGGCCCGGGTACCCAGCGGTACTCCTCCCGGATCTGAGCCTCGTATTCGTCGTACCGAGCCGACTCGGAGCCGAGGACGTTGAGGTCGATGTCCTGGAGCAGCGCGGCGTCACCGTCTGCTTGGCCCATGTCGTGCCGTGTGGCCAGGATCAGCTCCCGGACGCGCCTCGTGCGAGCCCCGTCGGCGCCGGCCGCCTCCAGCCACGCCGCGGCCACCGCCGCGCTCCGCGCCTCGTTGTCGTCACGCCGGGTGGCGTAGACCACGTCGTGCAGCCAGATCGCCGCCTCGAGCTCGGCGGGTTCCGCGGCGAGGGGCTCGACGCGGTCCAGGTAGGCGAGGCACTCGCCGATGTGCTGGAGCGTGTGGTAGCGCCGATGGCTCTCCCCGTACGCCGCCGCCAGCTCGTCGAACCGCTCGGCGAGCCCGACGCAGCCGAGCCTGGCGCACAGATCGGTCCACCGCTCCCGATTCGACATCGGCGCTCCGAGCCTCGCCTTCCGTGACCACGGATCCTGCGGACCCCGATAGTGCCGGAGGGTGCCTCACCGAGACAAGGCGCGTGCACCTCGGCCACTTCCACGGTCGTCCGCCCCGACCCTCGCCCTGACAGGCGACGCCCCGTCGCTCGTACTCATCGGCGACCTACGTCGAATTCGGGAGCCAGGGGCATGGTCGAGCTGGTACGCTGGTCGAAGAGCGAGCGAACGCTGCCCGGTGGGGAGGTCGACGCGGAATTCGCGGCTCACCCCGACATCATCCATCTCTTCGCGTTCACCACCGACCGGATGCATGTGGGTGAGCACTCGGGCAGCCTGTCGGTCAAGATCGTGACCCACGGACGAGAAGCGTATCGGTTCGGAAGCCGCCGGGTGGACCTCCGGGCGGGCGAAGTGCTGGTGGTGAACGCGGGCCAGACGTACGAGTCGTCCATCGACGAGCCGGGCACCCGCTCGATCTCTTTCTTCCTCCCGCCGGAAGTCGCCGCGATGGCCGCTCGGGCGACCCGGTCCTTCGACGATCGACGCACCGGGCACCCCGGAGGCGAGGCACCGCAGATCCCCTTCCGGCCAGGACCACGACTGCACCGGACGATCGACCGGCTCTCCGCGGCCGTCTCACGCCCGGGGCGACCGGACCCGGTGGAGCTCGAGGAGCTCCTGCTGCGAGCAGCGGCGGAGTCGTGGCGGGAAGCCGCGGGACTCCTGCCGCCCCACGTGCTCGGGGATCGGGTCCGTCGGTCGACCCGCGAGGAGCTCGTGACCCGGGTCCTGCGCGCGCGCGACCTCGTTCGCGACACGCACGGCCGTGCCACGCTCGCGCAGATGGCCGACGCGGCCGGGCTGTCGCGGTACCACTTCCTGCGCGCCTTCGAGGGCGTCTTCGGCGTCACCCCGGGCCGGTTCGCTCGGGGGGTGCGCCTGGAACGGGGCCGCGCGAGCCTCGAGCGTGGCGACCCTCCCGCGGTCGCGGCGCGCAAGGCCGGCTACGGATCCACCGGCGCCTTCCTTCGAGCGCTTCGGCGCGCCGCCGACTCCGCGGGCGCCGGTCGCGAGGCGGATTCGCAACTTCTGCATCGGCGGCGCTCCTAGATTCGACCCTCACTCAGCGGGAGGGGCGAATGCGGTGCGACGGGACGCGATGGGTCGGGGTGGCGGTGCTGATCGTGGCGGCGGTGGTCTCGGACGATCGAGGCGAGGCCCAGCTCCGGGGAGACGCCGACGCCGTGGCGGCGGTCGAGCGGATGATCGACGCGGTGGGCGGAGCGGAGCTCTGGACCCGCAGCCAGACGCTGGAACTCGACTACCGAGGCTGGTCGAAGGGCGCGGAGGGCGAGGTCGTCGAGCGCGCCTGGCGGGACCTCACCCGGCCCGAACAGCGGATCGAGATCGAGCGTGCCGGCGCCGGCTTCGCCGTCGTTCTGACCGGGACGGAGGGGTGGCGCGCACAGGACGGCGCGGTCACGGAGTGGGATTCGGACGCCATCGCACGGCATCGGCTGTTCTGGCCCAAGGACTTCTACACGCTGATTCGACGACTGGCGGCTGGCGACCCGGACCTCTGGGTCGAGCAGTTCGGCGACGACGGCAGGGTCGTGGTCTACAGTGAGGCCCTGGGTGAGCTCGGCTGGTGGGAGATCGCGCCGGACGGAGCCATCGAGCGATGGGGGACGCTCGACATGGGCGAACCCCTGGCCTACGTCTACGGACCCATGCGGGACTTCGGCGGGGGGCTCACCTTACCCGCCTGGGGGGCCAGTCTCGACGGAGGTTGGCGATTCGAGTACACGCGCGTCGCGCTGCGGTCGACTCCGATGGACCCGGCGCTGCTGCGGCGGCCGGCCCCGGGTCGGTGAGCTGACCGGAGCGACCGCCCTCGTCAGCTCGTACAGAGCCCGATCACGTTCGCGAGCGGCGTCCGGTAGATGTCGCCCGGTGGGCGAACGCCCTCCGGCTGAGGTCCGACCACGCCGGGGCGTTCCGACGTGAAGTACAGCCACCCGTCCACGATCGCGGGGGCGAGCTCCCCGTAGGCGGAGCTGATCGGATCGGGCAGGGCTCGGGGCTCGGACCACCCCGCACCCGTCGAGCACGTCACGAACAGGTCCGCACCCCGGCCTTCGACGGGCGCCGCGATCACCATGAAGGTCCCGTCGGGTCCGATCGCGGGGTTCGACGCCTCCGTGACGTCGCCGAACCGGAGCAGCGTCGGGGCGGTCCACTCCTGGCCGACCCGACGCGTGGAGTAGATCCGTCGCGCACCGTCCCGTCTCGAGCTGAACACCATGAGCCCGTCGGACGTGAACGAGGTGTAGACGTCGCTCGAGTCCGAGTTCACCGGCCGGGGCAGCGGAGCGGGTTCGGACCACCCGTCGTCCGTCCGGCGGAGGAACCAGAGGCCGAACGAGCCGTTGGACCCCGGCGCCGCCAGGTCCGACGAGAAATGGAGCTCGTCGCCCGACGGGAGCATGAACGGATCGATGGCGGAGATCCCCGCGGTCGGTGCGAAGGCGACGGCCTCGGACCATGCCCCCGACGACCGAACCGAGACCATCAGATCCAGCCTCGACCGATCCGCGGAGGTGCGGTTGAAGTACGCCGTGTCCCCGTCGGGGGAGAAGGTGATCGCGAACTCGGGCGCCTCGGTCGAGATCGCGCCGCGCCCGAAGAGCTCGACGTCGGGCTCGGCACCCTCGGGCCCGTCATCGTCCGCGCCAGCGCAGCCCGTCGCCACCAGCACCGCCACCACCCCTGCCCACCTCCTCATCGCGCCCCCCTGGCTTCCATGGCTCCGGACCGGCCATGGGAATCGACTCGGTTCACGTCCACCCGCGCGCCTCCCCGGGACCGTTCATCACACGTGATTCTGCGCGCGCTTCCATCTCGTGGACAAGCCGCCCGCCGGTACGCTCCCCGCGCTCGCGCATCCGCGGGATCACGGGCTCGCACGGCGGGCGGCGTGCGTCCATCGCACGAGTCCCACCACCGCCATGATCAGGAAGAGCACGTAGAGCGCGGCGAACATGAAGGCGCCGGTGCGTAGGTAGAGCCCGATGGCGGAGATGTTGACCGGCGCGATCCACAGCCACCACGACTCCACCTTCTTGGCCGACATCAGGAGCATCGCCATCACCGACGCGGCGACGATCGAAGCGTCCCAGTACGCGTACCGCGCGTCCTCCCACGCCGTGTCCAGCAGCCACCCCAGCAGCGCGGTCAGCCCGACGACGAGTGCCACCACCGCCAGGCGGCCCACGGGTTCGAGCGCGGTCACCGTCAGCTCGCTCCCCTCCGGTCCGCCCCGGGTCCACTGCCGCCAGGCCCAGAGCTGGATCGGCAGGTAGTACGCCCAGTGGAGCCAGGTCTGACCCCGCAGGCCGACCCCGTGGAAGAACCAGCCCATGAGCACGACCGAGACGATCCCCACGGGCAGGGCCAGGACGTTGCGCCGCTGCGTGATCCACACCGACCACAGGGACGTCATCGTCCCCCAGAACTCGACCGTCCCGGGCGCCGCGTCCGGCGCCCAGCTCCGGGCAGCCGCGGAGTAGGCGCCGCAGGCGAGCAGGGAGCCGAGCGCCGCTCCCGCGGCGTGCCGGTGCTCCCAGCGACGCCCGAACCAGGGGGCCGCCGGGCGGGCGGGCTCCGAGGCGGTCGGCTCCGAGGCGTTCAAGCGCTAGACCAGAGGTGGCAGAGCCGGCAGGGCACGGACGGCGCGCAGCGCGTCGGCGAGCCGCTCCTCGTGCGATCCCCGGAGGAAGACCACGCTCGCCGCGGAGGCTTCGGCCCGCGCGGCGATGGCCTCGTGCATCTCGATCCGCTGGGCCTCGGACTCCCGGGTGCCGTCCTGCACCCAGGGGATGTCGGGGCAGCAGATCAGGTACAGGTCCGGCACCACGCGGGACACCACGGCCTCGAGCTCCGGGTCGGCGTGGCCGAGATACCGCTCGTGCCAGGCGGCGGTCACGAGCGCGTCGGTGTCGGCGACCACCACTCCGCCGACGGCGCGCCGCGCCAGGTCGTCCTCCAGTCGTCGCTGGGCCGCCGCAATGCGCCGGAACTCGTCGGTGGTCCAGCTCTGGTCCTCCACGTGGCGGCGGCCCATCCAGTACCACCGCCCGTGCTCGGGCACCCATACCGTCCGGAGCTCGTGCGCCATCGCTTCGGCGAGCGTCGACTTGCCTGTCGATTCCGCGCCGACCAGGACGACCCGACGAGCGAGGTCGGCCCGAGCCGCCGGGACGAGCCAGTGGAAATGCCCCGCGAGGTCGGCCCGGATGCGGGTCGCCGAAACGGGCACGGCTTCCCGGTCGAGGTCGACCATGACGTGGGCGGCACCCATCAGCCGGGCCCATTCCGGGCCCCACGCCTCCGACGTGAACGCCAGATCCGGGGGGTGCGGCAGCGTCTCGAGCGTCCTCGCCGCCCACGGCTCGCTCGCCTCGGGCAGGTCGTCCGGCGTGATCAGCACCGTCACGTTCCCGGGCGACGCATCCTCGAGCCACGCCCGCCGGGTCTCCGCGGAGAGGGACTGGTCGGGCCGGTCGCACAGGAGCGCGTAGAGACGATCGACCCGGGCCGCCGCGACCTCGATGAGGTGTAGATGCCCGAGATGGGGCGGGTTGAACTTCCCCACGACCACCCCGACCGGTCCGCTCGACCTGGACGCCATCGGTGCAATATGCCCGGACCGGGGCCGGAGTCTAGCCGCCCTCGGCCTCCGGCCGATCCGCACGCACCCGTGCGTCGGTCGCGACGGGCAGGGCCTAGCCGCGCAGCCTGAGGTCGTCGTGCTCCGGGGGAAGCGACGCGCGCGCCACCGCCGACATGCCGCCCCCGCTGACCGCTCCCAGGACCGATCCGGCGAGGAGCACCGGCGCCAGGCTGGGAAGCATGCCGAAGCCGCCGAGGGTCGCGAGCACGACCGCGGATCCCACCAGACCGGCCACCCCGCCCCACGCCGCGCTGCGCCCCACGCTGAGTTGGGCCAGCGATCCGCGACGCTCCGTCAGCAGGAGCCCCATGGAGAAACCGGCGCCGCCCAGGAAGCCGATCAGCGCATGGCCGATCACGTCCGACGCGAGCGTGACGCCGAAGAGGCCGAACCACCCGAGGGCGACCGCGACCAGGTGCAGCCCCGCTCCGAGGACGCCCCATCCCGTCGCCCAGGTGAGCGCCGTACCGAGCACACCCCTCAGTCGCTTGAGCAACACAACCTCACCTCCCTCCCCTGGGTGCCCGAACCCCGTGGAGTCTGCCGGTGGCACCCGGCTGGTGACAAGACGCGCGAGGTGGGGTGGTCCGAGGCCAGCAACCCGGGCCCCGTCGTCAACTCGGCGGCGTGGGAGTGGTCACCGTCCTTCAGTCCCGACGGACGGCTCCTGTTCGCTCACCCGAACACCGGCGGCTCGAGCTCGATCGCGGTCATCTGCTCCCCTCGGCCCGATCCGGCGCGAGGCGGAAGGCGACACCCGTGGCGTACTCCACGAAGCCGAGTCCCCGGGCGATCGCCACGGCACCGCGGTTCGACCGAAGCGTCTGGTACACGACAAGGTCGCCCTGGTCCAGCGCGGTCGCGGTGACGCACGCCACGACCTCTCTCCCCAGACCTCGGCCCCGATGACCGGGATGCGTCAGGACGCACGGGTCGACCACCCTCGGGGCGCGCTCCCGCGCCCCGGCCGCCGCCACGATCATGTCGCCTTCGCGCACCGCCGCGACCGGCGTCCGGACCCCCGACAGCCCGCTCACCTCCCACTCCTCCTCCGTGCACGCCCGCCGGAGGTGTGACTCGACCGTGCGCGCATCCTCGAGGCGCACCGGATGCGCAGCGGAAGGCGGGCTGAATCGTCCAGGCGTGACGAAAGCCTGAAAGACGGGTCCGACCACCCGCTCCGGCTCGATGCCCACAACCGAGCGCAAAAGCTGGAGGTCCTCCACGGCGTCCGGCGACAGCGCGGACAGAGAGGCCTCGATCGACCGGGCCAGGTCGGGAGGAGCCGACACGATGAGCGTCTCGCCCCGCCGGAAGAAGAGCACGCCCGAGTAGCCCTCGAAGCCCCCTCTTCCCTCGTGCACGAGCGCGACTCCGGGCGGCCCGAGCCGCTCGACGGTCACCCCGAGCTGGTCGGCCCAGTACTCGTCGACCGACGGGGAGGGGTGCCGTCCGCGCACTCGGCTCACCTCACGAGCCCGCGAGACCCTCGATCCGGCAGCTTTGCGACCGAGCGAGTCAGGGGATCTCGAGCACGACCCGGTACGCCCCGGGTGTCGCCTCCACGCAAAGCGCGCGAAGCGCCTGCAAGGCCTCTCCG
Organism: uncultured Gemmatimonadales bacterium; assembly: GCA_937982605.1. Classification (GTDB taxonomy): domain Bacteria; phylum Gemmatimonadota; class Gemmatimonadetes; order Longimicrobiales; family Gaopeijiaceae; genus UBA2589. The sequence goes on from CALJLC010000277.1 coordinate 10,485, forward strand.
ACTCCGGGCGCCGCCCGTGCCGCGTTCATCGCGTCGAGGCTCCGCCAGGGACCGAAGGAGCAGAAATGCGTCGGCTCCTCCAGGCTCTGGATCAGCGTGCCCCTGGCGTCCGGATCCGCCGCGCTGAAGGCTCGAGCCAAGTCATGCTCCCAGAGCCGGATGAAGTCGGCCTCGTGTCCTTCACGGACTCGCCAGACCGCGTGCGTGTAGAACCCACTCATCTCGGATGCCTCCACGATGGCCGGTAGGTCTCGAGATCCATTGTGCCGACGCGGCGTGTCCGCCGACAGAGAGCGCCGATCCATGCCCTTGCTGTTATATAACGAACACGGCATATTAAAGCATGCCCGACACGTTCGAACTCCTGGCCGACCCGACCCGTCGACGGCTGCTCGAAGCGCTCCGTGAGAGCGACCACTCCGTGGGTGCGCTCGTGGAGCGGCTGCGGGTGAGTCAGCCCGCCGTCTCCAAGCACCTCAGGATTCTGCGGGAAGCGGGCCTGGCCTCGGTCCGGCGGGATGCGCAGCGGCGCATCTATCGCCTGGACCCGGACGGCCTCCGGGAGCTGGACGCGTGGCTGGAGCCCTTCCGCGCGGCGTGGGAGGAGCGCCTCGACGCCCTGGAGGACGTTCTCTCTTCAATGGAGGACTGAGATGGAATCCACCCTCGAGAAGGACGGGAATCGATATACCCTGCGCGTGGAGCGCCGGCTCGACGACCCTCCGGCCAAGGTGTGGAAGGCACTCACCGAACGCGATCTCCTCAGGCAGTGGTTTCCCTGCGACGTGGAAGGGGAATGGGCGGTGGGAGCGAGCCTGCGCTTCGAGTTCCTCCGTGGTCAGGGAGAAGGCCTGTCCGAGGACGACATGCGGGGACGCGTCCTGGCGGTCGACGAGCCGCGGCTCCTCGAGTTCCTCTGGGGGACCGACCTACTGAGATACGAGCTCGCGCCGGACGGCGACGGCTGCCGGTTCCTCCTGAGCCACACCTTCGACGATCCCGGCTGGGGGGCGAGAAACGCCGCCGGCTGGGAGATGTGCCTCGAGAACCTGGACCTGCTCCTCGAGGGCGTCGGAGTCGTCAAGTTCGCCGCGAAGGTCTGGAAGGCGAAGTTCGCGCGCTACGCCGAGGAGTTCGAATCGTCCCACGGCCCTCAGGTGGGGCTGGCGGACGACGATCCGCTGCTCGCCGAAGACGCCGACGGGTAGAGCCGGCCCCGGCGTCGAGCTCGGGCGATGCCGATTGCCGCGGGGTCGCCCGGGAGCCGCGGACGATGTGGGCAGCGGGTCGGAGGGACCTGTCGCGGGGCATCGCCGGTCGCGAGGTTCGGGCGCGTCGTCCGCCGCACCGGTGACGGCTCGGTCCCACGATCAGGAGGCCTTCGTGCGCAACACCCGACTCCGGGCGCTTCTCTTCGCGGTCGCGTCGCTCACGCATCCGTCCGACTCGGCCGCCCTCTTCCAGGAGCCCCCGACCGTCGAGCCCCACCGTGTGATCGGCAACATCCACTACGTCGGGGGACAGTTCGGCTCCTACCTCATCACCACGCCCGACGGCCACATCCTTCACGACACGGGCGATCTGGAGATGCACGCCCGGATCGTCGCCAACATCGCGGAGCTCGGCTTCGACGTGCGGGACGTGCGCGTCATGATCTCGAGTCATGCCCACTGGGATCACGTCGAAGGGCACGCGGCGATGCAGCGGTTGACGGGTGCCCGGGTGGTCGCTCTGGGTGGTGACGCGGAGGCGCTCGAGTCCGGCGTGGACAACTCTGCGCTTGGGGCTCGCGGCTGGGAGCCCGTCGTCGTGGATCGAGTGATCGAGGACGGCGACTCCGTCTCGCTCGGCGGCACGACCCTCCGGGCCGTCTGGACCGGCGGACACACGCAGGGGGCGACCCTGTGGACGACGACGGTCGAGGTGGACGGCACGCGCTACGACGTCGCCTTCCGGGGCGGCGAGATCCCGAACGCGGGCGTCGATCTCGTCGACAACCCGCGGCACCCCACCGTGGTCGAGGACACGAAGCGGACCCTGGCGGTGCTGAACGCGCTCGAGCCGCCCGATCTGTTCCTGCACAATCACGCGAGCGCCGAGCCCGCCCCGCTGAACCCGGCGCTGCCCGTCGATCCCCGGTGCGTCACCTGCTACGACTCGGAGGGTTGGGTCGACTACATCGCGCGGGTGACGGCCGCCTTCGAACGCATGTTGATCGAACGGGGCGGCGACTGACTCACGCGGACGCTCAGGGCCCCCCGATCCGTTCCAGGATCCGGCCCAGCAGGTCACGGAGGGCCTCGTTCTCGTCGATCAGGATCTCGGCCCCGTAGGCTCGCATCGCCACGAGCTCTTCGAAGTCGTCCGTGCCGAAGACGATCGAGTAGCGAGGGTGCGAGTCGGCGCCGCCGGACCAGATGGCCCGCGTCGGGAGGACGTCGTTGAGGTAGGGAGTGTAGGTCTCCTGGACGTCCTTGAAGACCCATGCCTCGTCTTCGGCGTTCTCCTCGAGCTGGCCCGGCCACGACGCGAGGAGATTCCGGAGCCCCGGGTCTCGGATCAGGCCCAGATCCCCCGAGGCGATCAGGCCCTGCAGGACTCCGACGGACGGATTGTACGAAAACGCGTCGATGAACACGCGACGCAGGAGCACGGCGGTCGAGTCCGGAGCCGGCTGCGGGCCCCCGTCAGAGATCGCCAGGAGCGTCGTGGCCGCCGAAAGAGTCGACCGGTGGGCTCGGAGGTTGATCTCCAGAAGGTCGAGGTTCTCTCGGAACTCCTCCCGAAGCCCCGACAAGGCCTGGCGCTCCTCCGCTCGCTCCCGGGAAGCGTCCCAGGCGGCGTCGATCGCGAACGCCAGCAGGATGCTGACCACGATGGCGACGCCCTCGGCCGCGATCCGCTTCCAGGCGATTCCCTGCGTCAACTGGCCGTCCGTTCCCACGGGTCCGCGCGACAACGCCGGCATTCTGCCGGCACACGCCGCCCCGTGACAAGGCGTACGCGCGCCCCCAGACCTTCTCGCCTCCCTCCGAAACCACCATGGGCCCATTCCGACAGCGCATGCAGGACGACCTGAGGCTCCGCAGCTACTCCCGCGCGACCGAACGGGTGTACCTCTATCACATCGACAGATTCACCGGGTATTTCGACGAATCACCCGTACGGCTCGGCACCGACGACATCCGCGCCTATCTCCTGCACCTGATCGACGAGAGAAAGTGCTCGCGGAGCTGGACGCGGCAGGCCGTCGCCGCGCTCCGCTTCCTGTACGGTGTGACGCTCGGCCGCGAGGAGCTGGTACCGACGATTCCCTACCCGAAGAGCGAGGCCCATCTCCCCGTCGTCCTCACTCCGGCCGAAGTGGAGCGCCTCCTGAGGGCCGTAACCCATCTGAAGCACCGCGTCGTCCTGATGACGATCTACTCGGCCGGGCTCCGGCTCTCGGAGGCCTTGAACCTCACGCAGGGCGACGTCGATCCCGAGCGGATGCTCATTCACGTCCGGCAGGGGAAGGGGCGGCGAGACCGGACGGTACCGCTGTCGTCGGTACTGTTGCATGCGATCCGCCAGTACCGACGCACACCCCACGCGAGCCGCTGGATGTTTCCCGGTCAGTCGCCGAGACACCCGATCTCGGCGAGCACGATCCAGGGCGCAGTCAGCAAGGCTCGGGCGCGGGCAGGCCTCACGAAGCGCGCGACGGCCCGGACGCTTCGTCACAGCTACGCCACTCATCTGCTGGAGGCCGGGACCGACATCCGGGTGATCCAACGACTCCTGGGTCACGCCAGCCTCGCCTCGACCCAGGTCTACACCCATGTGAGTTGCGAGCAGCTGGCCGGCGTGCGCAGCCCGCTCGACCGGCTGAACGTGGTCGTCGCGCCGATGCAGCTCACCTTCGCGGGCTTCTGACCGCTAGGGACCGCCGTCCGCCAGGTAGCGGGCCGGAATCGGCCGGTCTTCCGATTCGGCATGCCACAACAGCGAATGCACCTTCCACTCGCCCGAGACGCGGACGAGCTGGAAGCTCATCACCCCGCGCTCGGCCAGGCTGTCCGCGCCGTCTACGCGCACGGCATAGGAGCTGATTCGGTGAGCGACGTCACCGAACAGCTCCGTGGAGCCGGTGACTTCCCACTCCACGAGCGACCGCGGTTCCCCGGCCTCGACCATTCCGCGGCGGATCTCCACGTAATCGTCCACCGTCCGCGTGACGAGCGCTCCGTCCCTCGTGTAGCCCAGGGTCGCCGTCGGCGTGAACGGAGCTCTGAACGCTTCGGGGTCGGCGCTCCCGACATCGTCGAAGCTCGAGACCTCGTACGTCAGGTCGACGACCCTCTGGATCGCCGCCAGGTCCACCTGCTCGGCGCTCGTCGGACCCGACTCCGGTCGAGCCTCCGACCCTCCGCAGGCAGGTACGAGGGTCAGCGCGAGCACCGCGGCCCGTCGCGAGAACAGCCTCCTTCGCATTCCTCCCCCTCTTCCGGCACGCCGGCGCCCCGAATCCCCGAGAGCGCGCGCTGCCCGCGCGGCCTCCATCGGAAGCTGCCACCGGCGCGGCCGTGCCGCCAACGGCGGCACGAGTCCGCGGCTACCGAACCAGCGGGTACAGCCGCAGGTACTCGACTTCGAGGTCATCCCGATAGACTCCGAGGACCCACCCCGGACCCGAGTCCATGGGGAAGAAGCCGGCGGGGAGGCCGGCGACGCCCAGGAAGCGACCGTCCGGAGCGAACGCCCGCCATCCCGTACCCCCGTTCTCCACCGGGCCGAGCCAGACGGTGCCGTCGGAGCCGGTATTCGCCCGGCCGAAGTACGGCTTCTCGTCGGGCATGTCCATCGTGGCCCAGGCTCGCTCCAGCTGGGGCAGGCGGCGCTGCGCCCAGGAAGCGTTTCTCTGCCGGTCCTTCCATGCCTCGATCTCGTCCCCCGACACCGCTCCGGGAGTCTCGGCCCAGCGCGCGATCACGTGCGTCCCGTCGGGAAGGAACAGCTCGAATCGTGGAACCGCGTTGTCGGCGGCGAGGACCGTGCCATCCGACGCGTTCAACCCCCACGACGTCGTGCGGGAGAAGGGGGGAACGGTAGCGGAGGGTCTCTCGTCACCGACGTCCACGTACTGCTGGAGAATGCCCCCGAAGTCGCCCAGCGTATCGACCGTGGCGAAGTCACCCGAGACGCGAACGAGCGTCATGGACGGCCGAAACGGTGCGCCCGCCACCGGGGGGTTCTCGTCCCAGTGGTACACGGGTGCGAACAGACTCCCGTCCGGCATCCAATGACCACCCTCCGAGTTCCCGCCGGTCCTCTGCATGAGCTCGGCCATCGCCTGACGGTCGGTCGTCGCGCGCCGGAGGAACTCACCGTGGGCGGTGAGGAACACCCGGTCCAGTCGGTCCTGGACCATCACCGTGTCTCCGTCCAGAGCGTGAACGGCCACCGGATATCCGAACTCGCCGGGTCCGTCCCCGGCGCCTCCCGCGGTCGCACGGTGACTCCCGTCTTCATTGTAGAGCCGAAGCTCGCGAGTACCGCCGTTGGCCACCGCGAAGCCGCCATCATGGAGGCGGGTCGCGCCCGTGACCTGGAAGAGCTGCAGCGCCTCGGGGCCGTCGGCCACACCGATCTCGACGACCGGCTCCGGACGCGCCAGCAGCTCGCGACTCGGATCGAGGGCGCCGTTGTCGACGATCGTGATACCCAGGCTGTCGCGCGTCAGTGGTCCGTCTCCCACGACGCCCTCGCCTCCGCACGCCGCCGAGAGCAGGACGGCGCACAAGCTGCTGACACGGGCCATGTGCGTCACGAAAGGCCTCCGCCGTGAGGGGCTCGGGAACCGCCCGCGATTCTGTCGACCCCGCCCTCCAGGTGGCAAGGCGAGGACGTTCGGGTCATCCGGTCACCGGCAGGCGAAGGAGAGGCAGCGTTCGCTCCGTGCCCGCCACCGGGGCCGGCACATCCGAGACGTGGACCGCGCCGAGCTTCGTGTAGAAGGGGACCGCGTTGGGGTCGGAGAGGATCCGCAGCTCCGGCCATCGGCGCGTCGCGGCGAGCTCGATCGCGGACCGGACGAGGCGACGCCCCCAACCCTCTCCCTGGGCCGCCGGGCTGACCCAGAGGTGTCCGATCTCCGGACCTTCGCGCCCGTCCTCGACGCCGACCATCCCCACGATGCGGCCATCGGACTCGGCGACGAACACGGTGTTGCCACGGATGTACTCGGGCGAAATCGTCAGCTCGGGCTCCCACTCGCGGAGCCACGCTTCGGGATAGCCCCACGAAGCCTTCGCCGCCCGTGCGAGCTCGGTCAGCGCCTGCGCGTCCTCGATCACGCCCCTTCGGATCATGCCGTACTCCTGATGCAGGAGATCCTCTTCCGGTCGCGCTCCGCGCGCGCCGCCGGGAAGGGGATCCTGGTCGACGCCCGGAGCGCGCGGAGCCTGCCTAGCGCCGGAACACCCACTCCTCGTCGTTCGAGAGCAGTATGAGCTGGTCGCCCACCCACCTCGCCTCCGGCGGGGCAGAGCTCCCCGCCTCCCTTCGGCCCGAGTCACCCGGTGCGAACCACCTCCGAGCCACGGTATCGCCCGGGAGAGGAGGAGGGGGTGGTGGTGGCGGCGGAGTTGGCGAAGGGTCGGCGGTGAAGCGCAGGACGTTCGACGAAGTGACGATGAACGAGCCCGTTTCCACGACCGGGTCGTCGTCCGCCGAGACCATCGTGATCTCGTACCTCGAATCGCGGAGGACCAGCGATCCTGACGTGACCGTCACCGTCCCGAAGAGCTCGAAGCTGTATGGGAGCTCCTGACCGTCGATGCTCACCAGCGCGTAGGTGCCGTCCACGCCGGCGTCACAGCCGAGCATCGCGAGGGCGGCGACGAGGAGAGGGAATCCGCGTACGATGCGCACCGCGCCGGACACGCCCCGGCCCATCACTCACCTGCTCCCGCTGGGCGGTGGGAGGTCATGTTCGCGGGAGGCCAGCGGAACCGTGCCGACCGCTCGGCGCCATACGCGCCTCGGGAGAGGCCCCTGCACCACCTTCGTCCTCCTGCCGGGGCAGGAGAGGAGACTCCGGGGCCCGGGACAACCACAGCTCCACCTCCTTCTGGAACTCGGCCGAGTACCAGTGCTTGCGATCGGCCCAGTAGCATCTGAACCCCGGCATGCCGAGCAAGTCCACCATGGCCGCCTGGTGGCTGGCCGCACCCCAGTCGTCGACTCCTCCCTCCCGATGGTAGTGGAACAGGGCCTCGAGCGACCGAAACGTGATCAGCACGGCCGAATAGAAGCGCGCTCGCTGAGCCTGGCTGAGCGACGACGGGTCGACCATGCCCTGGTAGAAGACGTTCGAGAACGACTCGTCGTGGGCGATCGCGCCCGGAAGCTGGAGGAAGTCGCGATTCAGCTGCGCGTACTGCATCCGGCGATCCTGGCGAGCGCCTTCCCGGATCTGCCGTGCCAGGTAGAAGAGCGTGACCACGACGGCCGCGGCCCCGGCCACCTCCCCGATGGCTCCGATCATGTTCCAGTCCACGCGTCCCCCCGCGCTACAGGAAGAAGAGCGGGTTCGCAGGCTCCATCCCGAGCTTCACCCTCCCCGCGTCTTCCATCCAGAAGCGCTGGATGATGATGTGCTGCATCGCGGCATGGATGTCGCGGTGAGCCCGCTCGAGGACCGAGTCCACGTACAAGGCGGGTGAGCCGGCCACCTCGTACATCGCCGTCACGAAGGCTCGGCAGTCCCGGGCGGCCGCCACCGCCGCGCTCCAGACGTCGGCAATGAGGTCCGGTGGGCACTCCGTCCCGTTCGAAGCGGCCGCCCAAAGAGCGCTCTGAGCTTCACGTAGCCGCGTCCGGCGGGCGGTGATGCCGGTCGCCGCCTCCGCGATCACGTACTGGTTGACGGCTCGGTGGGGGAGCCCCGGTGCGGAGTCGACGGTCGCCTTGGTGCGCCCCAGTTCGATCACCCATTCGACGGCGGCCCGGGCCATACCGATGCATATCGCCGCGTGGCCCGCCGACATCGTGCAGGCGATCGGCACGCGGCCAATCGGCCCCTCGATCCGGCTCTCGTCCATCGGTGCGAACGTCCGCGCCTCGGGCACCTGGAGGTCGGACACGACGACGTCGTGGCTACCCGTGCCCCGCAAGCCTCCGACATGCCAGGTATCGACGATCTCGCACGACGTCGCGGGCACGAAGGCCATGCGCATGTGCGGGGCCCCCGACCCCAGCAGCTGCACCTCGCCGTTCTCCTCGACCAGATACATGAGTCCGAGCCAGTCGGCATGCATGCAGCCCGACACCAGAGACCATCGGCCATTCAGCGAGTACGTACCGTTGCTGAATACCGCTCTGCCCGTGGGGCGTGTCGAGCTGGCGTACTTGCCGTTTCGGTCGCCGAAGACCTCGGCTCGGACGGCGGGAGCCAGGAAGCGACTGAACAGGCACGGCAACGAGCTGTTCCAGACCAGCCATGCCACCGAGGCCTCCGCGCGGGCCAGCTCTTCATACACATCGAGGGCCACGGTCGGATCGAGTCCGGGGGCGTCCAGGTCGGAGGGCAGCGCAAGTCGGAACAGCTGGGCCTCCACCAGATCGGCCACGATCACGTCGGGTATGCTGCGCGCCGCTTCCGTCTCCTCTCGTACAGCTACTATGCTGCGGCTCAACGCTCGAGCTGCTTCGACGGCTTCGTGGGGCATACTGGCCTCTCCGGCTTGGAGGATCTCCGTGAGGGGACGCGTGGCACTCCGGACGCCGAGGCCGCTGGCTTGCGACTCCTGATTCTCCCGCGCGCGCGCCCCGATGACAAGGCACGGTCACCGGGGCGTCCCGCCACGGCATCGGCCGGCACATAGGCGAGCGAGCGAAGAGAGGCCCCTCTCGCCGGGGCCGTGCGCTAGGCCGATCCGGCTCCATCGCTCAACAGCCAACCCAGAGCGGCCAGGTAGCCGAGCAGCAGGACGAGGAACTTCAGCACGGTTCGCACCCACGGCTGCGCGTAAGCGGTCTTCAGGGCGATCACGCTGTAGATCGAAGCCCACGCGAACAGGGCGAGACCGGCGATCCGAGCGTTTCCCGTCAGACCAAGGAGTGTGGCCAGTGGCGGCTCCGATGCGGCCAGGACGAGAAGGAAGCTGAACCAGTGCGTTGCGAAGACGACATGCGTGACGAAGCGCCAGCGCGCGTTGGCGAACAGGACGCTGAGCATGAGCGCGGTTGCCGGAACCGCAATCAGAAGGAGTGCCCAGATCGCCCACTCCTCTCCGACGCCCTCGGCGACGGGCCGAAGCGAGATCAGGAAGAGGAAGCCCTCGAAGACGCGACTGGACAGGAAGGCCAGCGCGCCGCACAGGACGAACAGACGCGCCGGGTGGATGCTCGCACTCCCCCGCCCGGCCGCGTACTCCAACGTGAGCCGGCCCGGGCGGAAGAGGAGCGCGTGGAAGGTGGGGCCGACGGTGGCCGGGAGGTCCAGGAGCTCTCTCGCCGTGCTCTTCGCGAGATCGCCGAGGGTCGGCACCCCGGCCGAGTGCCGGCGACCGCATGAGGAGCAGTAGGGTCCTGAGAGGAGGCTACCGCACGCGTGGCAGCGGTCCTGCCCCGCACTCCCCTCGTGTCCAGCTTCTGAGCCCATCGGCGCCCGGACTCCCTTTGACGACTAGGCGTTCACCTCGCACCCGAGGCGCCCGCCGAGGATCACGACATCGCGACTCGCTGGCCCGGCCGTGCCAGGCCGTCTCCGGCTCAGCCCGGTACCAGCGCCAGGTGCGCTCCCACCGGATCCCGGATTACCGCGTACGTGGGGTCGGCGTCGGATCCTCCCGACCGCAGCACCTCCCCGCCTCCCTCCGCGACACGACGGAGACTCTCGGCCAGGTCGCCGACCGCCAGGTAGATCAGCCAGGCAACCGGAAGCCCTCGGTTCGGACCGCGCGCGTGGCACACACCCGCCACGGCGCTCCCATCACCCGACGACAGGACGTAGTCCGCATAGCGGCCGTCCGCGTCCTCCATCTCGACCCCCCCCGCGGCCCAGCCGACCACGGCCTGGTAGACGTCCCGCGTCGCGACGGCATCCGGCACCGTCAGATCCAGCCATGAGATCCTGCCCACCCCCTCCGGTGACCCGGACGACGATGCGCTGCTCTCGGGGACCGATTCCGAGGGGACGGCGGGAACGATGCCGAAGGCAGCACCGTTCGGGTCACCCAGCACAGCCCACTGGCTCCGGCCGCGCTCGTCTCTGTGATGGAGCAACTCACGGCCGCCGCGCTCCAGGGCCCGCCCCACACTGGCGGCCACGTCGGCAACCTGGATATGCGGCATCCATTGGAGCGGCAGATGAGCGTAGGCCTCCACCCGTTCGCCCACTCCGATGACCGGGGTCCCCAAGTTGTTCATCAGGTCGTCACGCCAGAGAGGAGTCTCCCCGGTGCTCAGCACACTCGAGTAGAAGGTCACGACTGCTTCGTGTTCCGGGACGGCGATGTCGGCGCTGACGACTCCACCGGTGATCGGGGTACTCGAGGCTGTCACGATTTCACCTCCTTGGATTCACCGGTTGAGTTGTCCCTACCGCGCTGGCTTCCGTCTGACGACTCGGGATTCTGCCGGCGCGGCCCGCCCGGTGACAAGGCGCGGACCATCACGGACGAGCCGTTCGCAACCGACACCTCGTCATGATGCGCCAT
>CALJLC010000278.1 GCA_937982605.1 uncultured Gemmatimonadales bacterium
GCCCTGGGCGAGCCGGTCGAATCCGCGCCGGACTACGACGTCGGGCGGACGGTGGTCTTCCCCTACTTCGACGTCGCCGCGTGCCGGGCCCGCATCTCCGTGGGCGAGATGTCGCTGCTCGACGCGGTCCGCTCGTGGAAGTCTTCGGAGCAGCTCATCTACGCCCCCGACGACCCGCGCCCGGGATTCGCCGACGCCTGGCAGCTCGCGAGCGGATGGATCGGGCGCCGCCTTCCCGGCGCGCGGGCCACGGATTAGTTCGAGGGGGCCCTCAGCACCGGGTACGTCCCGGCCTCCACCGACTCATCGAAGATCGCCCAGTCGGCGAAGCCGTCGTCCGAGCGCGGCTCGAGAAGGCTGAAGGCGAGCCGCGCGAGCGGCTGGTCCATCGACACCGCGACGGTGCCGTCCGGCAGCGTCTCGGTCGTCGCCTGCCAGCGTCCGAAGAGCGTCCGCTCGTTGCGTCCCTGGAAGGGACGGTCGGCCACCGACGTGGAGTCGATCACGAAGCGCTCCACCGCCAGCGCCCGGTCGGTCGGCGCCGGCTCGATCCTGACGCCGTGGGCGTGCAGCCGGACGATCGCGTCCTCCGCCTCGGGGAGGACGTAGTAGGTGCGCGGCACGGTCTCGGTCTCCGTCGGGCGGAAGGTCCCGTACTCGTGCATCGACACCGGAATCGAAAGCTCACGCCGTCGCAGGATCACCTCCCCCGTCTGCGGGTGACGCTCGGCGTCGACCTCGCCCATGAGGATCGTCACCTCCTCGTCGGACTGCTCGAAGGTGGCCCGTGTGGCTAGCGCGGTGCCCGGCAGCGGCTCGGCGTCGGCCGCTTCCACGACGGTGCGGATGCGGCCGGCGTTCGCCTGGGCGAAGTGGAGGATCTCCTCGACGAACCAGAGCGTGGCCCGCACGCGGTCCTCGAAGGTGTCGTAGGCGTAGGCCTCGCTCAGGATCGCGATCCGGTTGCGCAAGCCGATGTAGTTGTTGTTGAAGCGAGGCCGGTGGTCGAAGGTGTACCAGCCCGGCCGATTCGGGCTCGCGTTGCCGTAGTAGTAGTACTCCCAGCCGTGCTGCTCGCGGATCCGGTCCGTCACCGCGGGGAGCCACTCGTCGCGCAGCAGCCGGTCGATCCCGGCGGGCGTGTTCGGGTGCAGGGGCGGGGAGTACGTCAGGTGGTACGCGTGGCGCGTGCCGTTGGTCGTGTGCAGGTCGACCGCGACGTGCGGGTCGTACGCCGTCATCATCCCCACGACCGAGCGCGCCTCGGGCGAGTCGAGCTTCATGTGGTCCCGGTTCAGGTCGAGGCCCTGTGCGTTGGGGCGCTGACCCATGCCGCCCAGGGGCCCGTGCTGGCGCGGGCGGTTCCTCAGATCCACGCGCTCGTTGCCGTCTGCGTTGTAGATCGGCGCCACCAGGAGGACGAGGTCGTCGGTCCAGGAGGGGTACAGCCCGCGCGCGTAGTCGCGCAGGAGCATGAGGAGCGCCTCCTTCCCGCACACCTCGCCCGCGTGGATGTTGCCCTGCAGGTAGACCCGCGTCTTGCCCGTGGCGCGCACCGCCTCCGGGGAGGCGTCCGGGGCGCCGAGCACGAGCAGCGGCAGGCTCCGACCCTCGTTCGTGTAGCCGAACGAGGTGAGGTGGATCCGGTCCGAGAGAGCCGCGAGCCGCTCGGCCATCTCCATCACGTCGGCGTAGCGGCTCGTCTCGATGAAGTCGGTCCGCTCCGCTCGCGTGAGCAGCTCGTCGAGCGTCTGTGCCTCGACGGTGCCGGCACAGAGCGACGCCGTGGTGAGCGCGGCCGCGAACGCCGCCGTCGGGAGCCTGGGGTGGGGTCGAGAGGTCATGGCCTCGGAATTCGTGGGTCCGGGAGGGCGCAAAGTAGTCCGCACCCTCGGATCCGTATAGCTTCTCGCGCCCACGCCTCGCCCGCCCGCGCAACCCGACGAATCGGTCCCGAGCTTGTCGACCTCCCTGCCCGTTTTCTACGACTGCCTCAACTGCCCGTCGTACTGCTGCACCTA
>CALJLC010000279.1 GCA_937982605.1 uncultured Gemmatimonadales bacterium
AGTGGACGGTGATGAAGTCGCTCGGCTGGCAGAAGGCGCCTTCGCCGATGGCAAGGTCTTCGACGACGAGGCCGGAGGGATGCTCGACGAGCTGGGGCTCGAGGATCGCGGGGTAGGCGTCTTCGTGCGCGGGGATGCAGCCGGCAATAAGCGGCGCGCCCGCGAGCAGCGACATCTCCACGAGACGCGTGAGCAGCCCGCCCAGGAAAAGGCCGAGCACGACCGTCCAGGCGAAGCGAACGACGCTGCGGCGACCGGTATCAACCAGCACGGTGGCTCACCGACGCCGATCGACGGCGTACGTCACGGCGTCGCGGAGCGCATCCGTGGCGGGGCCCGCGGGAATCCCGGACAGGGCGTGCCCCGCCTCCTCGGCGTAGCGGGCCGCGACGCCTCCGGCGTACTCGAGTCCTCCGGCGGACACCACGATCTCCACGATCCGTTCGATCTCCTCGTCGGACGGGTCGATCCGGGTGAAGAAGGAGCGGATCTCGCGCTCCTCCTCTCCGGAGACGCGCTCGAGGGCGTGCACGAGCGGCAGCGTCACCTTGCGCTCCCTCAGGTCGTGCCCCGTCGGCTTGCCGGTGACCGCCTCGCTCCCCGTGTAGTCCAGGAGGTCGTCGGCGATCTGGAAGGCCATCCCGAGCGCGTGGCCGAAGCGGGCGAGCGTCTCCCGGTGCTCCGGTGCTCCGGCGATCGCGCCCATCTCGCACGCCGCGGACATCAGCGAGGCGGTCTTGGCCGCGATGAGCCGGTAGTAGTCTTCTTCGCCGAAGTCGAGCGCGTCGTACGACGTGAGCTGGCGCATCTCGCCCACGGACATCTCGTTGGCGGCGTTGGCGAGCACGGCGAGGGCGTCGAGGTTGCCGATGCGGGCCAGCTCCGACACCCCCCGCGAGTACAGGTAGTCCCCCATGATGATGGCGACCTGATGCGTCCAGAGCGCGTTCACCGTGGGCAGGCCGCGACGCAACGCCGAATGGTCGACGGCGTCGTCGTGCACCAGCGTGGCCAGGTGCACCAGCTCGACGACCGCGGCCAGCGTCAGGGCGTCCTCGGGGTCTCGCTCGGCCACACGGCTCGACAGCAGGAGCAGCGTGGGCCGGAAGAGCTTGCCCCGCATGAACAGGAGGTGCTCGTTGACCTCCTCGATGTCGTCGAAGTCCGCCAGCACGATCCTGCGGATCTCGTCTCCGACGCGGTCGAGGGACGCCCGGACGGGCGCCTGGATCGCCGAGAGCTTCGGGGGCACGCCGCGGACCGCCTGGGTCACGCGTCCTCCGGATGGGAGCTCTGGCTCGTGCGGTCGGCCATGGTCGTCAGCGGAGCTCGCGCAGCCGCTCCGTCACGTCAGCGAAGTTGATGTCCAGGGAGAAGACGCGGTCGTAGTACTCCACGGCGGAGGTGCGGTTCTGGAGCGCCTCGTACGCCCGCCCCAGGTAGTAGTAGATCCCGACCAGCTCGTCCTCGACCGTGTGGGCCGTCTCGAGCGCCCGCTCGAGCGACTTCACTGCCGCCTCCGGCTTGCCCATCTCCATGAAGGTCTGGCCCATCAGCTCGTAGGTCGGCAGATGGTCGGCCGAGGCGCGCAGGGCGGCCTGGAAGGAGCTGATGGCCTCCTCGAGCAGCCCCATCTCCTTGTAGGCGGTGCCCAGGTCGTAGTGCGCACGCACGTCGCTGGAGTCGAGGTTCTCCGAGACCTTGTCCTTGAACTGCGAGAGCATCTTGGCGAAGTCGGCCTCTTCGTCCCCGCTCGGCTCCTCGTAGGCCACCGTGAAGCGGGTCGACTTCTCCCCGCCCCCGCCGAGGATCATCGCGCCGAGGTCGACGTAGCCTCCGTCGTCTCCGCCGGCCGCCGGCTCCGGCGCGGCCGGCGCAGCCTCCTGCGACGGCATCGGCTCGGGCTCCGGGACGGGGGCCGCGGGCTCGGGGAGCGCCGGCTCGGGCTCCGGCTCGTGGAACGTCTCGGGCCCCGGAGCGGCTTCGACCGGCGCTCCGAAGTCCATCTCGGCGGCCGGCTCGGCCGTCGTTTCCTCCCACGACGGGTCCCCGCCGATCTCGACGGTCCCGGCGTCCTCCATGGCGATCTCGACGTCGGCGGCGGCTTCCTCGACCGCCTCGGCCATCGCCTCCGCCGCGCTCTCTTCGCCGACGTCGAAGGAATCGGTCTCCTCGGTGCCGAAGTCCATCGTCGGCAGCTCGACCGGCCCGATGTCCTCTTCGTCCTCCCCGAGCTCGACCTCCATCATCGGCAGCTCGGGCGCATCGCCGTCGTCGTCCGCCATCATCGGGAGCGGCTCGGCCTCCTCCTCGTCCGCTCCGCCGAAGTCGAAGCCCCCGTCGTCCTCCATCATCGGCAGCTCGACCTCGGGCTCGTCGTCGGAGTCCGAGCTGATCTCGAAGTCGCCGACTTCGGCGTCTCCGGCCTCGAGCTCGATCTCGGAGGCTCCCTCCTCCATGGCGCCGGCGATGTCGAGGGAGACCTCGTCCTCGCTGCCCGAGTCCAGGTCGACCGCGCCCATGGCGATCTCCCCGAAGTCGGAGAGCAGCTCCTCGGACTCGCTCGAGGAGAGCGTCGCCGCGAGGCCCGCGAGGTCCGCGTCCGGCTTGAGCGCGAGCACGCGGGACTCGATGTCGGTGGCCTCCGACGTCTTGCCGAGCTCCGTGTAGTGCCGGCGGACCTGGAGCAGCTGCTCGACGGCGTCGTCCACCCGGTCGTGCGCGATCATCTGATCGGCCACCGAGAGGCGGACGCCGACGTCGTCGGGCGCGAGGTCGCAGAACTCGATCAGGGCCCGGAACGACTCGTCGAGGTCGCCCGCCTGCTGCATGCGCTCGGCGTAGGTGAGGAAGTTCGTGCGTGCGTCGGGAATGAAGCCCTGCTCGGCCCGGATCTGCCCGATCACCAGGTACGCCCTGTGCCGATCCGGCACGTTCCGGATGATCTTCTTGCAGACCGCGATCGCGTTGTTCGGCAGGTACGCCTCGCGGTAGAGCTCTACCGCGCGGTCGTAGTTCTCCACCGCCGCCTCGAGGTTGCCGACCCGCACGTAGAGATCCCCGACCCGGTTGTACAGGCCGATGTCGACCTGATCCTCGCGCGCGAGCTCCTTGAGCGCCTTGTTGTACTGATCGAGGGCCTTTTTCCAGTCCTCGTTCTGCTCGTGCTTGCGCGCCTGCTGCTTGAGCGACTCGATGCTCATTCGGTCAAGTCCGGGGTCTCCGTAGGCGGGCGGGCGCGCGCCGTCACGTACTCGGCCACGCGGTGCGAGAGAACCCGCGTCTCACGCGGGTCCAGAAGGTTTAATGTGTCCGCGCAACCCGGTTGCACAAGGGTATCGGGCATCATCCCGATCACCTCGGTTTCGACGACCTGGCCGCCTTCCGCCTCCACCGCGGAGGCGATCGCACGAAAAACCGCGAGCGGCGACGTGACGTCCGGATCCTCGAGATTCATGGAGATCTGGAGGCGGTCCTGCCGGGCCAGGTGGAGTCCGAGCGCGCGCAGCCCGGGGAAGCCTCCGCCCCGCTCCCGGATCCGGGCCGCGATCGCCCGGGCCAGGGCGAGGTCGACACCCCGAATCACCACGTTCCAGGCCAGCAGCACGGGTCGCGCGCCGACGCAGGTCACTCCGGCCGTGGGGTGCGCGGCGGCTCTGCCCGCGGTGAGATCCGGCCGGCGGCCCTCGGGCCACCCCGCCCGGTACGCCTCGTAGCCTCCCCGGCGGAGCGTGGCGAGGTCCCGGTCGGGCGCCCGGGCTGCGCGGCCGTAGAGAAAGACCGGCACGCCCAGATCCGCGATTTCAAGGGCGGCGCGCTCGGCCACCGCCACCGCGTCCGGCATGGTGGCGCCTTCGAGCGGCACGAAGGGCAGCACGTCGAGCGCCCCGACGCGCGGGTGAACGCCGTCGTGGTCCCGGAGGTCGATCAGCTCCAGCGCGGCCCGCGCGCCGGCCACCGCGGCCCGCAGAACCTCGTCCGGCGCCCCGATGAAGGTCACCACCGAGCGGTGGTGGTCGGGGTCCGCGGACCAGTCGAGCACCTCGACGTCGTGTGCCGCGATGCGGTCGACGATCCGACCGATCTTCGCCAGATCACGACCCTCCGAAAAGTTCGGCACTGCCTCCAGCAGCTGAATCATGGCCGGAAGCTAGAGAAGGTGCGCCGCGGCGGGAGGCCCGGCGCGGCGGCGGCCCGTGGTTCCGAAAACGAAGGGGGGCGGAGGCTCGCGCCCCCGCCCCCCCGGAAAGTCCGGCCCGCCCCGACTTCAGCGTCCCCGGACGGTCGCCGGGCTCGACCGGCTCGGCGCCAGATTCGGGTTGCCGGGCTGCAGCTGGTACGCCCAGTCGAAGATCATGATCGGGTCGTCGTTCTGGTCGACGGCGAAGCGGGAGCCGGAGCTTACCGGGTAGGGGAGGTGGTCGTCGTGTTCGGCCGCGCGCAGGGCGGGGGATGAGTGTGGCGCCCGGTGAATGTCGTCGGTGTAGAAGA
>CALJLC010000280.1 GCA_937982605.1 uncultured Gemmatimonadales bacterium
GGGGGATCGCCGGCGTGCCCTAGTCGGCGTGATTGCGCTTGGGGCGGCTCCGCGAAATCGGGGCCGCCCCTACGCGTCGAGGAGTACCGACCCGACGCGGACGATCGCCTCGAAGTGACGGTCGTACGTGAGCACGAGCGATCCGGTGCGCGCAGCGGTCGCCGCGATCCAGATGTCGTTCGTGGGCAGGGGCGTGCCGGCCCGCCGCAGGTCGGTGACGATCGAGGCGTAGTGGCGGCTCACCTCCTCGTCGACCGCCAGCACGGCCACGACCGGGTTGTCGAGAAAGGCTCGCAGCTCTGCTTCGTTGCGCTCGCCCCTGCCGCCGAGCGCGAACCCGGTGCGGAGCTCCCCGAGCGTGATCGCCGGGACGCCGACCCACTCGGCGGCGTCGAGGAGCTCCACCACCGCGTCGTCGCCACGCTGGAAGCGGCTGTACGCGGAGGTGTCGACGCAGTATCGGCTCAACGCCAGAGCTCTTCGTCGACCCGATCGAAGGGGGCGACCGCCTTGTCGAACGCCTTGAGCTCCTCGTCGCTCCACACTCCGGCGAGCTCGGCGAGGCCGTTGGAGCGCGTGATGCCGACTCCGAGGCCCTGGCTCAGGAGCTCGATGACGGTGCGGTTGAGCGAAGCTCCCCGGCGCGCCTTCTCCCGGTCGAGGGCCTCGGCGAGCGCCGGTGGCACGTTTCGGATCGTGAGCGCCTTCATCGTCACGGCCTCCTGCGCGATGCATTCATAGTGAAACACTAGTGAATGCATCCGTATGCAGTCAAGCGACCGAGCTGCCGTTCCAACCCCGGGCTTGCTCCGCCCATCATATCGAAGTACGATAGGTCGAAGTACGACATGTCGAATTTCGATAGGATGGTCCGATGAGCGAGTTACCGGCGGAGCTCGGGCGGGTGCTCCCCCTCTCGCGGAGCCTGCTGCACCTCCTCCTGGCGCTCCAGGAGGGCGCCCGACACGGCTACGCCGTGAAGAAGCGGGTCGAGGCGCTCAGCGACGGCGTCGTGAAGATGGGGCCCGGCACGCTGTACACGACGATCCAGCGCGCCGAGGAACAGGGCCTCATCCGGGAGTCGGACGAGCGTCCGCCCGAGGACGAGGACCAGACGCAGCGGCGCTACTACGAGCTGACGGAGCTCGGTCGGTCGGCGCTGGCCGCGGAGGTGGAGCGCCTCGACGTCTTCGTGTCGAGCGCCCGGGCCGCGCTCGGTGGGGCCACCACCGGATGACACCCTCCCCGCTCGCCGAGCGGCTGTATCGCGTCCTTCTGCTGGCTCTGCCGCGCCGCTTCCGCGCGCGCTTCGGGGCCGAGCTCATGGAGGCGTTCCGAGCGCAGCGTGCGGAGGCCGAGTATCGGGGCATGGGCGGGGGGACGCGTTTCTGGCGTGACATCGTGCGGGACTGGGCGACGACGGTGGTGGCGGCGCGGCGGGCCGGCCGGGAGGGCGGCCGGCGGGCCGGGCGCGCGTGGGCGGGGGCGGGCTCGGCGCAGGTGAACGAGATGGGGCAGATCACTCGATGGGAGGTCGGGATGGACGGGGTGAAGAAGGATCTGGTGTTCGCGGTGCGCAGCCTGCTGCGTGCCCCGATGTTCACGGCGATCGCCGTGGTGACGCTCGCCATCGGGATCGGATCGAACGCGGCGATCTTCGGGGTCGTGCGAAGCGTGCTCATGAAGCCGCTGCCGTACGGCGAGCCCGACCGGGTCGTCACGATCTGGAGCCAGTGGAGCGCCTTTCCCAAGACGTGGGTCTCCCTGGCCGAGTACCGGGCGTACCTGACCCTGTCCCGCTCCTTCGAGGATCTGGCGATCTGGAGCGAGACGAACGTCACCTTCACGGACCCGTCGAGCCCCGAGCGCGTGGCCGCGGCTTCGACGACCGAGAACCTGCCGGCCGTGCTCGGCATCGAGATGGCGGCGGGTCGGTACTTCACGCCCGACGAGGCGATGCGGGCCGATTCGCTCCCCGCCGAGACCGTGGTGATCTCTCACGAGGTGTGGAGCCGACGGTGGGGGCGTGATCCGGCGATCGTCGGCACGACCGCCGAGATCAACGGCCGCCAGCGGGAGATCATTGGGGTCATGCCCGAAGGCTTCCGCCTGCCGACGCAGTTCGCTCTCACCGATCCGGCGGACGTCTACTTTCCCTTCTACGTGCCGCGTACCGCGCCCACGGACTACCCGGGAGGCGGAGGCTCGCACTCCTGGCACGTGGCGGGCCGGCTTCGCGACGGCGTCACCGTCGAAGCGGCGCGGCAGGATCTGCGAGACGTGATCGACCGGATCCACGCCGACTTCGGGGCCTACCCGGCGGAGCGGGCCTTCGAGCCTCTGCTCTTCGGTGCCGCCGAAGACGTGCTCGGCTCGATTCGGCCGGCGCTCGCGGCTCTGCTCGCGACCGTCGTGTTCGTCCTGCTCATCGCCTGCGCGAACGTCGCGAATCTGCTGCTCGCACGCAGCGAGGATCGCGCTTCGGAGCTGGCGGTGCGCACGGCGCTCGGCGCGGGGCGCGGACGACTGGTCGGTCAGCTCCTGATCGAGAGCGTGGCCCTGGCCGCCATCGGGGGCGTGCTGGGCGTTGCGCTGGCCTACTTCGGCATCGACGCCTTCAAGGCGCTCAACCCCGGCAACCTGCCGCGGGTCGACGAGGTCCGGGTGGACGGCTTCGTGCTCGCCTTCTCCGCTCTGGTCACCCTGGGCACGGCCGTCGCCTTCGGCATGCTGCCCGCGATGCGCACCACCGGCGACGGCCTCAAGGAGCGCATGGGGACCCGCGGCGCTCCCGGACGCGCCCGCTCGCGGTGGCAGGGTATTCTCGTCGCGGTCGAGACCGCGGCCGCGGTCGTGCTCGTGGTCGGGGCGGGCCTCACGGTGCGCGCCTTCGACGCGCTCACGTCGATCGAGCCCGGCTTCGAGTCCGAGCGCAGGTTGACCGCCGCCGTGAGCCTGCCCGGGACGCGATACCCCGATGCCGAGTCGGCCACCGTCTTCTGGCAGGAGACGCTCCGCCGCGTCGGCGAGCTCCCGGGCGTGACGTCGGTCGCCGCGATCCGGTCGCTTCCGCTCGGGAGCCAGATCGGTGACTGGGGCCTCGACGTGGAAGGCTACGACGAGTCGGTGAATCCCAACGCCGCCGGCGACTGGCAGATCGCCTCTCCGGGCTACTTCGCCACGATGGGCATCGACCTCGTGCAGGGGCGGGAGTTCGACTGGAACGACGCCCCACCCTCGGCCCCCGTCGCCGTGGTGAACGAGACCTTCGTGCGGCGGTATCTGCAGGGCGTCGAGCCGCTCGGCCGGACGTTCGTCATGAGCGGCACCACGG
>CALJLC010000281.1 GCA_937982605.1 uncultured Gemmatimonadales bacterium
GTCCTCCTGGCGGGGACCCCGATCGTGCAGGGGGCCTGCGCGGCCCAGGAGAGAACTCCGATGGGCTCCGGTATCACCGCGGTCGACGGCCTCGAGCTGGGGCACCATACCCTGACGGAGCGGCCCACCGGCTGCACCGTGATCCTGGCGCGGGAGGGCGCGGTCGGGGGAGTCGACGTGCGCGGCAGCGCGCCGGGCACCCGGGAGACCGCGCTCCTCGACCCGGTGAACAGCGTCGAGCAGGTCCACGCCGTGGTCCTGTCCGGCGGCTCCGCCTTCGGTCTTTCCGCGGCGGACGGCGTGATGCGGTGGCTGGACGAGCGGGACCTCGGCTATCGGGTGGGTCCGAAGGTCGTCCCCATCGTCGTAGCGGCGATCCTCTACGACCTCGGGCTCGAGGGGGACCGGAAGATCCGTCCGGACGCGGCATGCGGTTACGCCGCGGCCGACGCGGCGAGCAGCGCGACGGCCGCGGAGGGATCGGTCGGGGCCGGCTCCGGAGCCACGGTCGGCAAGATGCGCGGGATGGACCGGGCCATGAAGGGTGGCTTCGGGACGGCGTCGATCACGCTGGAGGACGGGCTGACGGTGGCCGCGGCGGTCGCGGTCAACGCCGCCGGGGACGTGGTCGATCCCGCGACGGGCCGGGTGGTGGCCGGAGCGCGAGGAGCGGACGGACGGACGCTGCTCGATATGCGCCGTGTCCTGCGCGGCGAGGTGGTCGAAGCCGTGTCCGGCTCGGGCGGAGGCGCCGCGCGGGGCGACGCTCCGAGCGGCGACGACCCCGACCAGGCCGGCGCCAACACCACGATCGGCGTGGTGGCCACGAACGCCTCGCTCACGAAGGCTCAGGTCACGAAGGTCGCGCAGATGGCCCAGGACGGACTGGCCCGCGCGATCTACCCCGCCCACACGATGCGCGACGGGGACACCGTCTTCTCGCTCGCGACGGGCCGCTGGGAGGGGGAGGTCGACGTGACGCGGATCGGTGCGCTCGCGGCCGACGTGATGGCCGAGGCGATCCTGCGGGCGGTCCGCAGCGCGGAGGGGCTGCCCGGCCTTCCGGGCGTCTCGGAGCTCGCGGGCGGAAGCCCGGGCGACGGGGGCCCTGGAGAAGGTGATCCGGGCGAGGGGGCGGGCCGCTGAGGGAGGCCGTCCCGTTCCAGCTCGCCGCGCTCGTCCTCTACTCGGGCGCGCTCGTCGCCTTCGCCTTCTTCATGGCGCGCCGCGTCGAAGGGAGCCGCACCTTCTTCGTGGCGGACCGCCGGCTCGGCCCCGGTCTCCTGTTCTCGACCTTCCTCGCCGCCAACATCGGCGCGGGCTCGATCATCGGCGCCTCCGGGCTCGGCTACACGGCCGGGATCTCGGCGTGGTGGTGGGTCGGCTCGGCCGGGATCGGCTCGCTCCTCCTGGCCTTCTGGATCGGCCCGCGCATCTGGCGCGTGGCCACCGAGCACGACCTGTACACCGCCGGGGACTACCTCGAGCACCGCTACGGGAGCGCGGTGCGGGCGGTCGTCGCGGCGCTCCTCTGGCTCCTCACGCTCGTCGTGCTGGCGGCGCAGCTCATCGCCATGTCGGAGATCCTCGAGTGGGTGCTCGGCGCGCCGCGCTGGCTCGGCGCGCTCGTGGGGGGCGTGGTCGTCACGGCGTACTTTTCGGCCGGGGGGCTCCTCACGTCGGCGTGGGTGAACCTCGTGCAGCTCGTCGTGCTGCTGGGGGGCTTCGCCGTGGGCGTGCCGCTCGCGCTGTCCCGCGCCGGCGGATGGCAGGCGGTCGTGGCCGCCGCGCCGAGCGATCCGGCATACTTCGACCCGTTCGCCCAGGCGGGGCTGGTCTTCTTCCTCCTCCTCGTCCCCGCCTTCATCGTCTCTCCGGGACTCCTCCAGAAGGGCTTCGGCGCCGCGGACGTACGGGCGCTCCGCATCGGCGTCGCGCTGCAGGGCCTCGTGCTGATGGTCTTCGCGGTAGCCCCGCCCCTGGTGGGCATGATCGCGCACGTGTACGCGCCCGGTCTGGAGAATCCCGAGTTCGCGGTGCCCACCGTGCTGACGCTGGGTGTGCCGATCGCCTTCGGGGCGCTCGGCCTCGCCGCGGTCTTCTCGGCCGAGCTGAGCAGCGCCGACGCGATCCTCTTCATGCTCGCGACGTCGCTGTCCAAGGACATCTACAAGCGGTACGTGCGCCCCGACGCCGACGATGCCGCCGTGCTGCGCGTGGCGCGTGGTGCCGCGATCGGGGGCGGGCTGCTCGGCGTCGGGCTGGCGGTCGTGATCCCGACGGTCATCGACTCGCTGACCGTCTTCTACTCGGTGCTGAGCGTGAGCCTCTTCGTCCCGATCGTGGCGGGCCTCCATACGCGCAGGCCCGGCGTCCCGGAGGCGCTGGCGGCCGTCGGCGCCGGCGTCGCGGGGCTCTTCGCCGTGCACATGTCGGATCTCGGCGAGGCGTCGCGCTGGCTCGACCCGACGGCGCTGGGAATCGTGGCGTCGGGTGCGGCGTTCGGGCTGGTGTTCCTCGTTCGCTCGAGGACCGTGCGGCGCTGACCGCCCTCAGCCGGTCGGCTGAAGCACCACCTTGTTCCAGCCGGGCTCGCGCGCCGCGAAGCGGCGATAGGCGTCGACCCCGTCGGAGAGCGGGAGCCGGTGCGAGACGAGGCCGGCGATCCTCTCCTGGCGGGACGCGGCGAGCGCGAGCGCGGCCGGCATGTAGTGACGCGCCGGGCAGCGTCCGGCCGCGTAGCGCAGGTTGCGGTCGTAGAGCTCGCCGGGCGAGAGCGCCAGGTGGGGCTCGGTGTGCACCCCCAGCGCGGCGAGCCGGCCGCCCGGGCGGAGCAGATCGGCCGCCTGGCGGGTCGCGTCGGGCGTGCCGACGGCTTCGACGGCGGCGTCGGCGCCGCGGCCCCCGGTCCGTTCGAGCACCGCCGCCCGCGGGTCGACCGTGCCCGCGTCGAGGGGAACCGCGCCGAAGCGCTCCGCGGTCCGGAGGCGGGACTCGACCAGATCGACGGCGAACACCTCGTCGGCGCCCCGGTCGAGCGCGGCCAGCACCGCGAGGAGACCGACGGGCCCGCACCCGACGACGACCACGGCGTCGCCTTCGGAGACCTCGGCCAGGTCGACGCCGAAGCACGCCGTGGAGAGGATGTCGCCGGCGAGCAGCGCCACCGCGGGGTCGAGACTCTCGGGCACGGCCACGAGCGTGGCGTCGGCCAGCGGAACACGACACAGCTCCGCCTGCCCGCCGTGGAGCCCCTCACCCCCCTCGACCCATCCGAAGAGCCGGCCCTCGGTGCAGCGGGCGGTGAGACCGATCCCGCAGTAAAAGCACGCGCCGCAGCAGGTGGTGAAGGGCGCCACCACCACGTCGCCCACACGCCAGCGGCGCACCGCCTCTCCGGCCTCGACGACCTCACCGAGGAGCTCGTGGCCCATGACGGTCCCCTCGTCGAGCCCCCGCTCGCGCCCGAAGTAGGGGTGCAGGTCGGAGCCGCAGATGCCGGCGTGGGTCACCCGGACGATCACGTCGCCTTCGTCGACGAGCGCCGGATCGGGCACGTCGTCGAAGGACAGCGACTCCACGCCCCGGAAGGTGATCGCCTTCATCCGCTCACCCGCGCACGGAGGAGCGGCGCGTCAGAACGGCAGCCCGTCGTCCTCGTCGTCGCCGGCGGGCTCGGGCCACGGCTCACCGGCGGTCACCGGCGGCCCTTCCTGGCCACCCTCGGCCTCGCGGTCGATCCGCCACGCCTTCACGTCGGTGTACCAGCGCCCGTTGTACTCGCGGCTCTCGATGTCGATGGAGGCCGTGACCGTCTCGCCGTTCTGCACGCCGAACTTGTCGATGTTGTCGCCCCACTGGACGACGCACACCTGCTTCGGATACCGCCCCGGGATCTCGAGGATGAACTCCTGCTTGCGCCACTCGCCGTTGCGGCTCGTGCCGGACTGCTCGGGGAGGATCTCGATGACCTTGCCGGTGATCTGGAGGCTCATGGCTTCGGGGGGCGGTGCGGAGGTCGATGCGAAAGCCGCGCGCGGCGGAAGACCCCAACGCTGTCGAAAAGCGGCGCGCGGCGAAAGGTGCCGGGGAGCGTGTCGGGCGCTACCGTGGCGCTTCAGGCGACCCCCACCCCGGAGCCGTGCCGTGGCCGTCCGTCCCCCCGACACCCCCGCCCCGTCCCCCGGGCCGCGCCGACGCTTCGACCGGGCCGCGCCGTGGCTCGTGGCCGCTCTCCTGTCCACGCCGCTCGCCTCGTCTCCGGCCCTGGGTCAGTCGGCGCCGCCGCTCCGGCAGGCGCCCGACGTGCCGATCGCCACCGAGCCGCTCACGCTTCGCGACGCCGCGCGCGACGACCGCTGGTTCGGCCTCGGTGTGCGGGACGTGCGCTGGGCGCCCGACGGCTCGGCGGTCTATTTCCGCTGGAACTCCCACCCCGCCCCGGGCGACGTCCCCGAGGCGGACCCCTGGTTCGCCGCCGCGGCGGACGGGGGCTCCGTTCGGGAGCTCGGATCGGCCGAGGGCGGCACGGTCCCCGGCCCCGACGTCGTCCGGAGCCCCGACGGCCGCAGCGCCGCGTGGATCGCCGGCGGGGCGCTGTACCTCTTCGAGCCCGGGCGGGGCGCGCGGCGGGCGGTGGCGCTGGAGGCACCGCTCGTCGATCCGGTCTTCTCGGCGGACGGCGCGGCGGTCCTCGTCCGCGCCGGGGGGGCGCTCTACCGCCACGACATCGAATCCGGCACGCTGAGCGTCGTGGCGCGACGCACCACGCGGTCCCTCCCCGCCGGGACCGCCGCCTCGGAATGGCTCCGCGCACAGCAGCACGAACTCTTCGCGCACGTCCGCGAGCAGGAGCGGCTCGGCGCGCGCGCCGAGCAGGCGCGCAGGGAGGCGGACGCCGACGCACCCCAGTCCATCCCCCTCCCCGACGGCGTCTCCGTGGACCGGATCCGGCTCTCCCCGGACGGACGCTGGCTGACCTTCCGCGCGCGCACGCCCGGTGACGCGCCGACGACCACGTACATCGACTACGTCGACGCCTCCGGGTACGCGACCGCGCGGGAGGCACGCCCGAAAGTGGGTGAAGCCCGGGACGTCGTCCGGCTGGGCGTGGTGGCGATGGAGCCCGATGTGCCCGAGGACGAGGTCGTGGTCCGCTGGATCGACGTCGAAGAGGCCGGCGGTCAGGCCACCGTGCCCCACGGGCCCGTCTGGAGCCCGGACGGGAGCCGGGCGGTCGCGCAGTTCATGGGCGAGGACCACGAGGACGTCTGGTTCGCCGAGCTCGACCTCGAGGCGGCGACGGCCCGCGTCGTCGCGCACGACCACGACGAGGCCTGGATCGGGGGGCCTCCGGTCCAGGCCAACCGCCTCGCGCCCGCGCTCATGGACTGGCTCCCCGACGGGACGCTGGCCTTCGCCTCCGAGCGCTCCGGCTGGAGCCACCTCTGGGCGCTCGGGCCGGACGGCCGGACGCGCCCGCTCACCGAAGGGCCGTGGGAGGTGCGCGGCGCCGCGCTCTCGCCGGACCGCTCGAGGTGGCTCCTGCAGACGAGCCG
>CALJLC010000282.1 GCA_937982605.1 uncultured Gemmatimonadales bacterium
GACTACCGCTTCGGCTTCATCGTCACGCCGGGCGTCGCGCTCGACTTCGAGCTGCAGCGCGTGGAGGTGGCGGCCTCGGGCGACATCGGCTGGACGCTCTCGGTCGGCCAGATCACGATCGCCCGGGACGACGGCACGCTCGGGCGCGACGTGGTGCGCGACGTCCACACCTGGCGCCGGCAGGCCGACGGGTCGTGGAAGGTCGTGCTCGACGTCTGGAACTCGGGGGTCGTGCCGCAGGGGTGAGGCGACGGGCTCGCCCGCGGTCCGGCCCGACTCCCGCGCCCCTTACAGATCCCGCCGCCGGAAGGCCCAGTAGGCCACCGCCACGAAGAGGACCGCCCACGCGGCGTTCACGCCGGTCCACAGGAGGCCGTTGACCGCTTCCGGTACCGCGCGCTCCGCCTCGGCGGCCCGCTCCACGAGCCGCTGGTACGTCGCGGCGTCGAACGCCTCGAAGGGCAGCACGCGCTGCGCCGAAGCGAAGGGGAGGTAGGCGAAGATCGGCTCCCAGCTCGGGAGGACTCGCGTCACGAGGGCGGGCAGGAGCTGCTCGCCGAGGGTGATCCAGAAAAACCAGACCGCGATCGCCGGGCCGGCGTTGCGGATCGTGACCGCGCACAGCAGCCCGAGGCTCGCCGCCGAGAGGTACGCGACGAGCAGCCCGACCGTGGCCATGACCGCCGAGCCGGGCACGATCGGCCGCGCGGCGGCCGAGAAGTCCGTGCCGAGCGTGGCCGCGCCGACGCCGATCACGAGCTTGGCGCCGACGAACGTGAGGCCGACCAGCAGCACGAGGATCACCTTGCCCCAGAACCACTGCGACTTCGAGAGCCCGTCGATGACGTTCTGGCGCGCGGTACGCCAGCTGAACTCGCTGCTCACGAGCATGATGAGCGCGAGGCTTCCGAAGATGAGCGCCAGGATCGAGTCCTCGCCGAAGATCGAGCGCCACGCGTCCGGGAGCGCGTAGGTGAAGTCGTCGGACGTCTGGGCGCGGCGCAGGTCTCCGCCGTGCTCCATCAGGTTGATGAAGGAGAAGAGCCCGAGCGTGACGAGGAAGGCCAGGCGGCGCGTCGCCTTGAACCATTCGTTGCGGACCAGGACGCGCCAGACACCGGGGCCGAGCGCCGGATAGCGCCTCGCCGCGGGTGCAGCGCCTCCCTCCGCCGGGCCGGTCACGCCACCGCTCCGAAGCCGTCGCCCGCGCCGGTCAGGCGCATGAAGACGCTCTCGAGCGTCTGACGCTCGACCGCCAGGTGATGCAGCAGGATCCCCTGCTTCACGAGGTGCTCGTTGAGCCCCGCCAGGTCGCCCTCGTCCACCTCCACGACGACCTCCGTGCCGCGGATGCGCGCCGAGCGCACCGGCTCGAAGCGCTCCGCAGCCGCGCGCAGCGTCTCGAGGTCGCACTCGGCACGGAGGACCGCGACGGGCTCGTCCGACGTGAGGTTCGCCACGGCCGACGTGGTGACGAGGCGTCCCTGCTCGATGATGCCCACGTGCGTGCACATCCGCTCGACGTCGTGGAGGATGTGACTCGACAGGAAGATCGTCTTGCCCCGCTCGCCCAGCCCGCGGATCACGTCGCGGATCTCGCGCTGACCGGCCGGGTCGAGCCCGTTCGCCGGCTCGTCGAGGACGATCAGCTCGGGGTCGCCGAGGAGCGTGGCCCCGATCGCCAGGCGCTGCTTCATCCCGAGCGAGCACGCCGAGAACTTCGTCTTCTGACGGTCGGCGAGGCCGACGACGTCGAGGACCTCGTCGACTTCCCTGTTCCTGCGGCCCTTCACCCGGGCGACCAGGCGCAGGTTGTCCCGGCAGGAGAGGTACGGGTAGAAGTTCGGGTACTCGAGCGTGGCGCCGATGCGCTGGCGCGCGGCGAGGATGTCCGAAGGGCCCGACTTGCCGAAGAGGCGGAAGGTCCCCGACGTCGGGGTGATGATGCCGAGCAGCATCCCGATCGTCGTCGTCTTTCCGCTTCCGTTCGGGCCGAGGAAGCCGAAGACCTGGCCCGGATAGACGGTCAGCGAGACTTCGTCGACGGCGAGCGTCCCCCGCGAGCGCAGTCCGCCCGCGTAGCGCTTGGTGAGCTTGAGGGTCTCGATGACGGCCATGCGTACGCTTCCACCGGAAGACGCGGTCGGTCAACCCGACGCGCCGATCGCGGGCGGGGTTTCAGCAAAGGCGCTCCGGGCCGGTCCCGTGGCGCCCCGCCCGCCCGCGAGGTCGGCCGCGCCCCCATCGGCCGCGGGCCCGCCCTACCCGCGCCCGCCGATCTCCCCGCTCACGGCCTCGACCGGGCTGACCGCGAGCGCCCGACGGGCGGGGAGCCAGCTCGCCGCGACCGCGACCGACAGCAGCACGAGCGCCACCGCGCCCAACGTCAGGGGATCGTCGGCGGCGACGCCGTACAGCAGCCCGCGGATCAGTCCGGACGCGGCGAGGGCGAGCCCGAGCCCGGCCGTGAGCCCCAGCGCCGTCATCGTGAGCGTGTCCCGCACGAGATGACGGACGACGAGCGTGCTCGTCGCACCCAGCGCGATCCGGATGCCGATCTCCCGGCGTCGCTGCGCGACCGAGTAGGAGACCACGGCGTAGATGCCCAGCGCGGCGAGGGCGAGCGCGAACGCGGCGAAGCTCCCGAGCAGCCACGCCAGGAAGCGCCTCGGGGCCAGCGAGCTGTCCACGACCGCACCGAGTGCCACCACCTGATCCAGCGGGACCCGGCCGTCGACGCCGCGTACCGCGGCGCGGGTCAGCGCCACCATGTCCTCCGTGGGCCGGTCCGCCCGCACGATCAGGTGGATCGCGTTGTGGTCGGCGAGCTGCCGGATGTGGAGGAACATCTCCGGGCCCGGCTCCTGATCGACCGAGAGCTGACGCGTCGAGCGCACCACGCCGACGACCTCGAACTCCCGCCCGCTCGTGCGCACCCGCGACCCGACGGGGCTGTCGTCGCCCCAGAGCGCGCGGGCGAGCACCTCGTTGATCAGGCCCACGCTCGGTGCGTCCGGGCCGTCGTCCGCGGTCAGCGAGCGACCCTCCACGACTTCCAGGCCCATCGCCTCCACGTAGCCCTCGCTGACGAGCCGCATGTAGGGGAAGACGCGCTCGTCGGATCGATCGATGGCGCGCGCGTCCCAGCGTCGGTTGAACGCCATGGGCAGCATGTCCGCGAGTCCGGCGGCCCGCACGCCCGGCGCCGCCCGGACCGCGTCTAGGACGTCGGAGAGGTAGCGGACTCTGACTTCGTCGTCGTCGAAGCGCTGCGACGGATCGATCCGCATCGCGATCGTGCCACCCGGCTCGTAGCCGAGGTCGGTCCGTGTCAGATGCACCAGGCTGCGCGCGGTGAGCGTCGACGCGACGAGCAGGAGGCACGCCATCGCCACCTGCGAGACGACCAGCATCCGCCGCAGCGCCGAGTGTCCCCGACCGTGCGACGAGCCCCGCGCGCCGTCCTGCAGCGACTCGCCCGGGTCGACGTCGGTTCCGCGCAGGGCGGGCGCCACGCCGAAGAGGAGCGCGACGGCCGCCGCGGCCCCGACCGCGAGCACGAGCGCGGTGGCGTCCACCCGCGTCTGTCCGAGCATCGGGATGCGGAGGTCCAGCGTGGCAAGGAGCCGCGTGCCGTTCACCGCGAGCAGGACGCCGAGCAGCGTTCCCGCCCCCGCGAGCATCAGGCTCTCGGTCAGGAGCTGCTGCACCAGTCGACGCCGCTCGGCTCCGATCGCCGCGCGGATCGAGAGCTCCCGCTCCCGCGCCGCCCCGCGTGCGAGGAGCAGGTTCGAGAGGTTCGCGCACACCATGAGCATGACGAGCACGACGGAGGCCGAGAGCAGGAGCACGGTCGGACGGTAGCCGCCGCTCAGGTGCTCGCGGAGCGGAGTGACGACGGGCTCGAAATCGTTGATCCGCTCGCCGGGGGGGAGCACCGCGGCCTCGGCCTCCGCCTGCGCGGAGGCGAGGGTGGCGCCCGGAGCGAGTCGTCCGATCACGGCGAGCGTGTTCCCCGTGCGGTGGCTCCGCTCCGACCACGGGAAGGGGGCCACGTAGTCGACCCGGGAGCCGGGCGCGAAGATCTGCGTGTAGTCGAACGACGCCGGAAGCACCCCGATGACCGTGGCCGACGTCGCGTCGAGGCGCACGCTCGAGCCGATCACGCCGGGGTCGCCCTGGAAGTGCCGCTGCCACGACGGCCAGGTCAGCAGGATCACCGGCGGGCTCTCGTCGAGCACCTCGTCCGGAGCGAAGAGCCGCCCGACGATCGGCTCCACGCCGAGGACGTCGAAGAAGTTGTCCGTCACGCGCAGCCGCGTCGCCCGGACCGGCCCGCCGGCGAGGTGGAGGGTGTGATCCCCCTCCCGGTCGAAGAGGTGGTACCCCCCGACGTCGACGAACTGCGTCGCGGAGGCGCGGAGCGACTCGACGTGGCCCGACTGCACGCTGATGGCCGAGAGCGCCTGCCCGCGGCCGAAGTCGCCGTTCGACACGAAGACCAGACGGTCCGGGTCGTCGAAGGGGAGGGGGCGGAGCAGGAGCGCGCGCGCGACGCTGAAGACGGTCACGCTGGCGCCGATGCCGAGCCCGACGATGGCCACGGCGAAGAGGGCGAAGCCGAGGTCGCGCCGCAGCGATCGGACGCCGTAGCGAACGTCGCGGACGAGGCCGTCGAAGAGGCCCGTCCGCCCGCGCGCCGCGACGACGAGCAGGTCGAGCCCCGCCCGCGCCCACACGAGCGCGCGTCCGGGCGCGGATCGACCTTCGGCGTAGCGCGAGGCGAGCTCGCAGATCTCCTCGCCGTGCTCGCGTCTGAAGCGTTCGGGGAGGAGCGAGAGCAGTGCGCGGAACCAGGACGGAGGGCGCCTCATGCCGGGTCACCGAGTCGGGCGCGGACTTCGTGCGCGAGGGCCTCGAGCCGGCCCGCTTCCTCGGCGAGGGCCACGCGCCCCTTCCGCGTCACCCGGTAGTAGCGCCTCCGCCGGCTCTCGCCCTCGGGACGCTCGTCGTCACCGAGCTCCTCGACCAGACCGGCCTCCACGAGCTCGTCGAGGGCGCGGTAGAGCGTGGCGGGCCAGAGCCGGAGCTCGCCGCCGGTGCGCTCGAGCACGTCGTCGGCGATGGCCGCACCGTGCAGGTCCCGCTCGGCGAGCGCGACGAGGACGTGGAACCAGTTGCGTCGGATCATGGAGCCCTCCGTGGACGAGCGGCGCACCGTGATGATCACATCCGTTACTATCAAATGTGATTATAGCACATGTGATCATGTGCCGCCAGCTACGACCCGTCGATCGGATCCTCGAGCTCGCGCTCCAGCCGCCGGATGCGACGCTGCTCTTTCCAGATCCGCCAGATCTGGATGCCGATCCCCGCGCCGAAGACCGGCCAGACGAGGTCGGGGCGGTCGGTGAGGAGCGCGAGGATGACCGCCACGAGCGCCGCGGGACCCACGCCGAAGAGCATGAACCAGCCGGCGTGCAGCGCCTGCCGGTCGAGCGCGGCCTGCCGCTCCTTCCTCAGGCCGACCCGCGCGGTGGTCTGCTCCCGCTCGAGCTCGGCGAGCGCGGATTCCTCCCGGGGCGTCGGGAGGGGGGCGTCGCTCATCGGGTGTGCGTCAGGTGGTGGACGAGCATGGCCGCCCGGCGGATCTGCGGCGCGAAGGAGTCGAGGTCGACCCACTCCTCCGGACCGTGCGTGTCGCCCCCCATCGCGCCGAGCCCGTCGAGCGCGGCCGGCACGTGGTCGGCCGCGAAGGCGATGTCCCCGGCCCCGCGCAGCGAGGGGTCCAGCGGCGCGACCGGCCCCAGCCCGAGCGCCTCGCTGATGGCGCTGTACTCCTCCAGGAGGGCGTAGTTGGCCGGATCGGGCGCCATGGCGGGATAGCCGTCCGAGAAGACGATCTCGGCGTCCGTACCGGGAAGGTGCTCCGCCACGATGTCGCGCATCCGCGCCCGCGTCCGCTCGAGCTGCTCGTTGGAGATCGTGCGGATGTCGCCACGAGCGAGCGCCTCCGCCGGGATCACGTTGCTGCGGCCGAGCGCCTCGCCGTCCTGGCTCTCCGGGTCGAAGGCGATCTCCGTGCCGGCCAGAACGGTGCCGGCGTTGAAGGTCAGGTACTCTTCGCCGGCCAGCTCCGTGTAGAAGGTGTGCAGGATCCGGGCGAGCTCGTTGGCGGCGCCCGCGCCGTCGGCCTCACTGAAGATGCGACTCGAATGCGCCTCCCGGCCCGTCACCCGCAGCGTCCACCCGCTCGAGCTGCGACGGGCCACGGTCCCGAAGTCCTCGCCCCCCTGCGTGAAGCCTCGCTCGAAGCTGAGCACGACGTCGGAGGCTCGGGCGGCCTCGACCATCGCGCGCCGGGCCGCGCTCCGCGGGTCGCCGACGTCCTCTTCATCCCCGGTCAGGAGAACCGTGATCGCCGCCCCGTCGAGCGCATCGGCCGCGGCGAGCGCCTCGAGCGACGAGACGAGCACGACGATACCGCCCTTGTCGTCCACGACGCCCGGGCCGGTGGCGAGGCTGCCGTCACGGATCAGGCGATCGAAAGAGTGCTCCGGTCCGAAGACGGTGTCGAGGTGCCCGATGAGGAGCACCCGGCGGCCGTCTCCGACGCCGGGGCGGGTGGCCAGGACGTGGCCGGCGCGGTCGACCTCCGGCTTCACGTCGAGCCAGCGGGCGTCGAAGCCGATCGCCGCGAGGCGCTCCCGGAAGATCTCGCCGACCGCGCGCACACCGGCATGGTTCTGCGTTCCGCTGTTGATGTTCACCACCTGCTCGAGCAGGTCGTGCACGGCGTCGACGTGCGTCTCCGTCCACACGGTGACGTCCCGCATCACGCGGGCGTCGGGGGCGGCCTGCGCGTGGAGCGGGCCGATGGCCGCAACCGCGGCGAGCGCACCGGCGAGCGTGGAACGGATCATCGACGTGGCGGGCTCGGTTGGTGGCCGGGGAGTCGATCGGCCGCGAATCAGGGCCGCATCAGACCACCGCGAGCTTGCGGGGCGAGACCGGCTCGAACTTCTGTCCCGGCGACCAGCTCGTCACGTAGCCGGCCACGGCGCTCGCGGCCACGGAGTAGGGCGACCCCAGATAGAGGTTCCCGGGGCCGGACCGGCCGGGGAAGTTCCGGTTCTGCGACGAGATCGACACTTCGTCCGAGGAGGTGGTCACGCCCGGCCCGGCCGCGATGCAGGCGCCGCACCCCGGCTCGATGAATTCCGCGCCCATCCGCTCGAAGAGGTCGAGGTACCCCTGCTCGCGGCAGTACTCGCGGACTTCGGTCGACCCGCACTGGATGTAGGCGCGCACGTCCGGGTGGATCCGGAGCCCCTGTGCGTCCGCCTCCGCGAAGACACGGGCGTACATGTCCATGTCCTCCTTCTTCCCGGCGGTGCACGACCCGGCGTACGCGATGTCGATGCGGATCGGCTGGTCCCCGAGCTCGTCGATGAATACGCCGTTGCCCGGGTCGTTGGGGAGCGCCGCCATCGGGCGGATCGTGGAGGCGTCGATCTCGATCACCTTCACGTACTCGGCGCCGGGATCGGAGTGCATCCCCTCGACGAGCTGCTCGGCGCGGGCGCGGTCCATCCCCCGCTCGTTCACCATGAACTCGACCGACTTCTGGTCGGCCGCGATGATCCCGGTGAACGCCCCCACCTCGGCGGCCATGTTGGTCATCGTGGCCCGCTCGTCGACCGAGAGCGCCTCGACGGCCGGACCGGCGTACTCGATGATCTTCCCGATCGCCTCGCCGTCCTTGATGTACGGGTGGCGCAGGATCTCCAGCATGTAGTCCTTGGCGGTCACGTTCGGCGCGGGCTCGCCGGTGATCACGACCTTGAACGACTCCGGGACGCTGACCCGCACGTCCTTGGTGATCCAGGAGTTGAAGATCGCCGTCGTGCCGACCCCGAAGGCGACCGCTCCGATGGCGCCGGCGTGCGGCGTGTGCGAGTCGGTCCCGATGATGAGCATGCCGGGCTCGGCGTACTCCTCGAGGATCTTCGAGTGGCAGATGGCCTGGGAGCCGAGGCGGTGCCCCATCTGCTCGCCGTAGAGCTTCACGCCCTGCTTCTCCGCGAAGGCGCGCTGTCTGACCTCGAGCTCGTTGGCCGCGTCCAGGAGGCCCTGCTCGATGCGCTCCTGGCTCATCACCTTGTCGAGGAAGGTGAGGTGGTCCCGGAAGAAGAGAATCGAATCGGCGTCCACGACACGCGCGTCCTTCCCGACCTTGTCCTCGAAGAAGATCGAGGCCATCGGCGTGACGTACTCGTGGCTGAAGCGGATGTCGGTGCGGAAGAAGCCGGCGTCTCCGGGTTGGACCCAGGGTACGCCGGTCTCGCCCTTCGCCGCGTCGGTGACGAGGTGGGTGGCGAAGATCTTCTCGGCCAGCGTCATGGGCCGGGCGGCCGGGGGCGCCTCCATGGTGACGGCGGCGACCGGGGCGCCGTCGCCGCCCCGCGCGGCTCCGTTCGACCCCGCGCGCTCGTCCATCCGCGGCGCGATCCCGCCCTGCGCGGCGGTGCGCGGGATCGACACCTTGCCCTGCAGACGGGCCACGTTGAATTCGAAGAGCCCGCCGTACTCGATGATCTGGCGGGTGATCTCGTCCTTGCCGTCGGTGAAGTCCGAGAGCGGGATCTCCTCGCCGGCGCGGATCCGCTCGATGATGCCGAAGTCCGTGGTGGTCAGGACGCCCAGGTTCTGGCAGTTCTCCTTGTAGATCCGCTCGATGCTCTCGGCCACGACCACCTGGATGCCCGCGTGCAGCTCGGCGTAGGGGCTGGCCTCGCGGCTGCTGCCCTTGCCGCGGCGCTTGCCCGCCACGGAGCAGACGAAGCCGCCGTTCCGGACGGCGTTGCGCTCGACCGGGTAGTCGGTCTCCCCGGTCTTCCGGTTCGTCGTCCGGAGCCCGAGGTAGGGGAAGTCGCCGAGCGTCTCGTCGTAGAAGAAGCAGATGTACGCCGGAGTGATCTCGTCGGTGGAGATCTGATCGCGCAGGAGGCCCTTCACCTCGTCCGTCAGCTCGAGCTCGGCGCCGTCGTAGAGCTGCGCCTTCACGCGCTCGGTGTCGTCGACGAGGTAGAGGATCCGACCCTCGAACTTCAGGGTCGACGGTCTCTTTTCGATGCTCCGATCGAGGAGGTCCTTGATCATGCGCGCTTCCTGAGCGGGTTCCGGATCCTGCGGAAAGGACCCGTAAGGTACACCCGGGAGCGCCGTTCGTCGCGCCGTGCTACTCCGCGGCGAGCGCCTCCGTGGCATCCAGCCGCGCCGCCCTTCGGGCGGGCAGGAGCCCCGCCACGGTCGCGACGAGGACCATCAGGAGCGCCCCGCCGAGGATCGTGGCCACGTCGTTCGGCGCCACGCCGTACAGGAGGCTTCCGGCCACCGGCGCCGCCCAGAGCGAGAGCGGTACGCCGACCACGAGCCCGGCCAACGCCAGGACGAGGACCTGACGGAGGATCATGCCCAGGATCTGGCCGGGCCGGGCGCCCACGGCCATCCGGACGCCGATCTCGTTGGTGCGGCGGCTCACGGAGTACGAGGTCACGCCGTGCAGGCCGATCGCCGCAAGGAAGAGCGCGAAGCCCCCGAAGATTGTGAGGAGCTGCGTGAAGACCCGCTCGCGGGCGGTGGTCTGCGCCATGAAGTCGGTGATCGTGCGGATCTGCGGCACCGGCAGGTCGGCGTCGACCCGGTAGATCGCGTCCCGGATCGCGCTCTCGATCCGCGCGATCGGGACGTCGGTGCGCAGCACGACGTCGTGCCCCCCGTACCCGTCCCGCTGGAAGGCCGACTCGTAGAGGGTCGCCGGGATCGGGGAGCGCTGGTCCCGGTACGGCGTGTCGTTCACGACGCCGACGATCTGCACCTCGGTGTCCCCCCCCACGCCGAGCATCCGGCCGACCGGCGACACGCCCTCGAAGAGCTCGCGCACCGCGGTTTCGTTGACGACGCCGATCCGCGGTGCGTCCGGGCCGTCCTGGAGGCCCGGCATCCGGCCCGCCAGGAGTCGCATGTCGAGCGTCTCCAGCAGGGCGGGGCCGATCGCGTTTCGGAAGAGCATGACCCGCCGGTCGTCCACCGTGATCGTTCCGTTCGACACGAGCCCGCTGAGCGGCACGTTCTCCATGAGCGTGACCGAGCGGACACCCGGCACGGCGCCGACCGCCGCCAGGACCTCCTGGTAGAGCAGCGCGTTCTCGTCGGCCGGGCGATCGGTGAACCCGGGGTCGACGGAGAAGGAGGCGACGCCCGTCGGGTCGAAGCCGAGCTCGACCCCGCCGAGGTTCTGAACGGTGCGAAGGAAGAGCGCGGCGCCCACCACCAGCGGGAGGGAGATACCGACCTGCACGGCGACGAGGACCCTGCCGAGGGTGAGCCGCGGAGTGGAGGCGGCGCCGGTGCGACTCTTGAGCCAGCTCCCCGGATCGACGCCCGAGAGGCGGAGCGCAGGGAGGAGGCCGAAGAAGAGGGTGGCGGCGACGCCGGTGAAGAGGCTCAGCGCGAGCACGCGGGGATCCAGCTCCGCGGTGATCTCGAGGTTGCCGAAGGCGCCCGAGCCGAGGCTGCCGGTGAGCAGCCCGCCGAGCGCGTCGTCGAGCGCGATCACGACGGCGAGACCGGTCAGGGTGCCGGCGGCGGAGAGCACGAGGCTTTCGAGAAGGACGCCTCGGACGAGGCGCACCCGTCCCGCGCCGAGCGCTCGACGGACGGCCATCTCGCGCTGTCGGCCCACGCCACGGGCGAGCATCAGGCTGGCCAGATTCACGCAGGCGATGAGCAGGACGATCCCCACGACTCCCATGAGGAACCAGAGGAGGCGGGCCCGCTCGGCGCTCACCGGCTGGGCGCCCTGCGCTCCCGGCAGGAGGCGCAGCTCCGGCACGCCGTCGACCTCGAGCAGCGGTGACGGATGGGCGCGGAACGCGGCCTCCAGAGCCTGCTCCACCGTGGAGACCGGGGCGTCGTCGGTCACCCGGGCCATGAGCCGCACCCAGAAGAGATCGTCCGCGGTGAGCGCCGACCCGCCGTCGTGTAGCCTGGCGTACACGCGCTCCTGGTGCGCCAGAGGCACCGTGATCTCTGTGCGCGGGAAGAAGCCGCCCATGGAGAGGCCGTGGAAGCCTTCTCCCGTCACGCCGACGATCTCCGCCGGCGCGCCGTTCACCCGCACGACCCGCCCGAGCACGTCGGGGTCGCCCCCGAAGGTGCGCATCCAGAAGGCGTGGCTCAGCACCGCCACCGTGGGTGCGTCGGGCGCGTCGTCCTGCTCGGCGATCGGCCGACCGAGCGCCATCTCGGGTCGAAGCGCCGCGAAGTAGCGGCCGTCGACGAGCGCCCCGCCGGCCAGGAAGGCGGGCTGATCTCCGATCGACACGCTCGCCGCGCGCAGGAAGGTGAAGCCGAAGAGGTCGACTCCGGCCGGAAGCTCGGAGCGCATCGCCCGGTAGAGGGAGTAGCTGAAGCTGCTCCGGTACTGGGCGCCGCTGGCCGGATCCTCGTAGCTCGTGGTGCCGGACTGGCTGACGCGGGGGTTTCCGTCGTGCCGCCATGCGACGATGGCCAGCTCCTCGGGCGCCTCGACGGGGAGCGGCGTCATGAGGAGCGTGCTCACGACGCCGAACATCGCGGTGTTGGCCCCGATGCCGAGCGCGAGCGAGAGCACCGCCACGAAGGTGAAGCCGGGGCTCCTGGCGAGCGTGCGCACCGTCTGACGAAGGTCGGACCCGAGCTCTGCGGACATGCCCCTCTCCCCTTGCTAGTGGACGCCGACGGGTAGGACAGGCGGGCGGGGCGGGCGGTTGCGTCGGAGTCGGGCGCGGCAACCGGTCTCGTCTCGCGGCTCATCTATGACTCGGAGGTGGGCGGACTCGAGCCGAGGGGGCGATCGTGACGGAAGCGAGGGGGACGGGCGCGGCGGGAACGGGTGAGGCCGGGACACGCCGAGGCGGTCGCCGGGCCGGAGCATGCCGAGACGGCCGCGGGGCCCGAGCGGGGGGGCACGGAGCCCGATCGGTCGGCCGCGGAGCCGCCGCGCTCGCGGCGGTGGCGATCGGCACGACGGCCGCGGCGTCTCCGACACTGGCCGCCCAGCAGGTCCTCGATCTCCCCGCCGAAGACCGGCCCCTCGCGGCCGACTTCGAGGAGGTCTTCCGGATCGGATCGTTCGAGGGCGAGGAGTGGGAGAGCTTCGGCGAGATCGCGGGGACCGCCTTCGACGCCGCGGGAAACCTCTACGTCTTCGACCGGCAGGCGGCCCGGATCACGGTGGTCGATTCCCGTGGCCGGTTCGTGCGCACGATCGGCGGTCCGGGCGAGGGCCCCGGGGAGCTGCGCATGCCGTTCGCCTTCGACGCGATGCGCGACGGTCGGGTCGTCGTCTCCGACCTGGGGCACCGGGCCTACCAGCTCTTCGGCGCGGACGGCGGCTTCGAGCGGATGGTCGGGATGGGGGCGGAGGGCGGTGGCGTGCTCCGCCTGGGCGAGATCGCCGTCGTGCCGGGGGAGGACGCCGTCGTGACGGGCGCCGGCGGCGGGGCCGTGGCCGTCCGTTCCGCCTGCGGACCGGGAGCCCCGGCTCCGACGCGCCCGATCGAGCGCCTCCGCCTCGACGGTGCGGAGGTCTCCGCGGCGACGCTCGCGGAAGGGTGGCGCCCGCCGCCGGGCGAGCCACAGACGATGGAGGGCGGTGGGTTCTCGGTCCAGATGGCCTCGACCCCCCGCGCCTTCGAGCCGGAGCTCCTCTTCGACGCGCTCCCGGGAGGAGGCGTCGCCTTCGCGGACACCTCGACCTGGACGGTGCGGGTCACGGGAGCCGACGGGGGGGTCGAGCGCGTGCTCCGACGCCCCCTCCGCCCGGAGCCGGTCACCGAGCGGATGCAGACCGCCGAGCGCGAGCGACGCCTCGACGACCTCGAGGCCGGTCGGGGCCCCCGTCTCCGGATGATGACGAGTGGCGGGGGTGGAGGCTCGGTGGCGCAGAGCGCCGTGAACGAGATGATGCGCAACCGCATCGAGCAGATGCAGTTCTATCCGGAGCTTCCGGTGCTGATGGCGCTCGAGACGTCCTGGGGCGGGCGCATCTGGGCCCAGCGTCGCGGCGCCGCCCCGACGGAGCCCGGCGCGATCGACGTCGTCACCGCGGATGGCCGCTACGTCGGGACCTTCCCGCGCGGCTCCACGATGATGCCGAGCTCGTTCGGCCCGGACGGTCTGGCGGCGTTCGTCGAGACCGACGACTTCGAGGTCCCGATCGTCGTGGTCCGCAGGATCCCGTCGATCGTCAACTGACGCGGGCGGCCGCCCGCTCCGACGCCGAGCCTAGCTGAAGTCCACGCCGAAGAAGACGACCGCGATGATGATGGCGGAGATCGCGGCCGGCGCCATGAAGCGGATGAAGAAGTGCCAGAGTCCGAACCGGAACCAGCCGGGCTCGGTGCCGTCGACCAGCTCCTTCTGCGTGGCCTCGCGCGTCATGAACCACCCCGCCGCGATCGTGATCGCGAGCCCGCCCGTGGGCAGCATCCAGTTCGAGACGAAGTGGTCGGCCATCCCGAACCAGCTCGCCTTGCCGGCGAAGAAGAGGTCTCCGATCGGGCCCGGCACGGTGAGGTTCGTCGCGAAGGAGCCACCGCCGAAGGAGAGCGCGGCCAGGATCGTGAAGACGAAGACCGATCCACCGCACATCAGCGTCGCCTTGTGCCGCGCGATGCCGTGCTCGTCGATCACGTACGACGC